>JAFGTT010000015.1 GCA_016933955.1 Candidatus Zixiibacteriota bacterium | reverse complement strand
GAGAGATCAATATTGTCAAGTGGGGAAAATCAATATTTTTTGATGTTTCGGTAAAAAAAGCAGTTTTGATGACAAGTGCTGTCAGTGGAAACAAAGATTTTTAGGGGTTTTTAGATTTTCGCTTTCGCGGAAATGACAGCGTTGGGGGCGCATGGGTTTATAACGGGTCAGGAATGAAAGGGAGATACACTCCAAATAAAAAGCATTTGCACTGGTAGCGGGTTCGATAGTGCGAATAAATATTATGCCGGGGCTGTTTTCAGTAACCCTTGACCGATTCATACTCGGATAAAGCCCGCTGAGCGTCTTTCATCTGCTCGTAGGCGATATCGATTTTGCTTTTGCGCCTGCCCCGGTTAACCTCCGGCGGTCCGGAGGGATATTTCGACAGTAAACGCTGCCATCCGTGAAGCTTGTTCAGGTAATCCTCAATAAGCCCCTGCCAGATTATATCAGGGTCCTCATTCATGACTCACTCCGTTCCCCCAAACGGTAAGCAAATAATGATGCTAATCCCGACTTATATTTAAAAATTCAATCGGCTACTGGAGAAAATTATATAAGAAATTCTATTTTACATAATATAGAAATAGTCGGCCCGGTTTGTCAAGAGGGATTCAAGTCGGCGGGTGTTTTCTCTTTCGGTAATATTATCTTTTTATCCCGGCTAATGCCTTTATTTTCAAGCTTTTTTAGTTGACCGGGGATTTTGGGCGGCTAAATTTGGAGTTATGAAATATTCTGCCAAATGGACCTGTTTTTGTTTCCTGGCGGTTTTTTTTCTCGCTACCGCGGTTTTCGGCCAGAGCGGCGATACCGATAAAAAACCGATTTTGAATATCAAAAAAATATGTCTGACCTTCGATAATCTTCCGGCGGAAAGAAATTATACCCGGATCGAACGGTATGAGATCAACGATAAAATTCTGGAAACGCTGGCCAGGCATAAGATCAAGGCGGCGGCATTCGTAATCGGCGACAATATCGAAGGAGACTGGGAGATTCTGGTTAAATGGCTTGAAGCGGGGCATACCATCGGATCGTTCACCTACACCGGGCAGGATATCGATAATGTTCCGATTGAGATGTTTCTCGAAGATATCGCAAAGGGCAAAGAGACGATCGAGGATTTCCTAATATCATTCAAGCAACCGAGTCGATATTTTCGGTTTCCATATCTTCATTACGGAGCCACCACCGAGATTAAAACGGATGTGGAGTATTATCTCGATGAGGCCAATATCAACCTGGCCCACGCCTCCATCGTGGTGGAGGATTTCGTTTATAACCTGTCGCTGGAGAAGATCATCAACAGCCGCGACAGCGCCGATTTTATCGAACTGCGCGATGAGTATATAACTCACCTGCTGGAACGGCTGGGGAATTCCGAAACCCTGGCCCAGGAAATAATGGAACGCCCGGTACGCCAGATATTACAATTACGGCTCAACCGGCTCAATGCTTATTTCCTCGAGGATATTATTGCCGCCCTGATCGACAAGGGTTATGGTTTTATATCACTGCCCGAGGCTTTGAAGGACAAGGTTTACAGCAAGAGGGATGCTTATTTCGGGGTCAAGAGTCTCTCGCTTCTGGAGCGAATCAAATATTCCAATCCCGATTTATTGCCGGCCGGTGAGTAAAAGGCCCGGCAATACGAGAATCTTTCCAAAAAAAATCTGCCTAAATGGTTGCCGTCATCATGGAGTTATTGTATCTTTAAATAATAGCGGTCAAACGAATATAACAAGGAGTTACAATGGATATAATCGATTATGCCATGAAGATGGAGCAGGACGGCAAGGCGTATTATGAGACTCATGCCGCCGGGACCACTGATCCCGATCTGAAACGGATACTGGTTCTTCTGGCCGAAGAAGAAACGCGGCATTATGAGTATTTCAAACGTTTGAAGGCCAATCCCAAAGACATTTCGGGAGGTGAATTGCTGTCGGGCAGTCAAACTCTGGAGAATGTCAAAAACATATTCCAATCCATGGCCGAGAAAGGCGAGAGCAGACCATTTGGTCAGGATGTTGTTTCGGCCTGGACCACGGCCCTCCGGACCGAGGAGAAATCGAAGGCCTTTTATGAGGAAAAGGCGTCGATCGAACCGGACAGCAGGAAGAAGGAACTTCTGCTGAAAATCGCCAAGGAGGAGCATAACCATATTCACATGGTTGACAGTGTCCTGATGTATCTCAAAGCTCCTTCAACTTTTGCAGACAGCGCTCAGTTCAAGAATTTCCGCTCGCTGGAAGGATGGGGGTAAATTCGGGATAGAGGGACATCTTGTTATGGATCAAGGCAGGGATTATTAGTGATAAATTTCACAATATTCCCTTGACTTTGAGGCGGTGTTGCGTAATATTGTTAGTCAGTTGGGGTTATAGGTTATTTTGAAAGGCTGGATCAGGGCTGTTCCTGCCGAATGGATTTTGTGGTAAGAATAAAGGCGGGATAGCGAAAGCATGATGCTGACGGGACAGGCGATAAAGGATAATATTCCATGGCCAATGAGGTAAAAATCCGATATCCCTCGATTTTACGTCCTATTACAATCATCGTAGGAGGCTTCGGAAGCGGCAAAACGGAAGTCTCCGTAAATATTGCGAAATTCTTAGCCGCGACTCAGGATTCCCCGGTAACGATTGTCGATCTTGATCTGGTAAATCCCTATTTTCGTTCCCGCGAGACTGTTCGGGAAATGGAAGCACTTGGGGTTCGGGCTGTTGCTCCCAAGGGGGGGCAGTTTTACGCTGATTTACCGATTTTGCTGCCGGAAGTGAAGGGTATAATCGAGCGTCACGAAGGAAAAGTGATTCTGGATGTCGGGGGCGATGCCCAGGGGACACGAGCGCTGGGTTCGCTGGCCGATGAGTTTGAGACGGGGACTTTTGAAATGCTGATGGTTTTGAACAGCCGCCGGCCGCAAACCTCTGATGTGGATGGATCAATTAAGATGATGCAGAGGATCGAATTAACGGCCCGTCTTAAGTTCACGGGCTTAATCTCCAACAGCCATATGATCGACGAAACCAACGCGGAAATAATTGATGAAGGGTATCGACTGGCTCGTGAAGTGGGTTCCAGAACCGGTCTGCCGCTGTTTTTTGTCAGTGTCAAGCGGGACATTCTAGAGGGTATGGATACCGGCGGTTATGAATGCGCTTTTTTGCCGCTGACCCGGTCGATGTTAAAACCTTGGGAGCGAAAAAAAGAAACCGGCTGAAAATCAGCTTTTGAAGAAGAAGGGAATGATTAAATGCCCGGTATCAAAATAGATAAGAATTATTGCAAAGGCTGTGAGCTTTGTGTCCACGCCTGCCCCATGCAGATTATCTCGATGTCAAAGGAGATAAATCTGAAGGGGTATTTTTATGCGCAGGTGCATGAGCCGACCAGGTGTATCGGCTGCCGAATCTGCGCCATTACCTGTCCCGATGTGGCTATCGAGGTGCACACCCACGGAACCTCATTTGCATTATTCGAGTATTGAAGGGGGAGGTTATGGCAAAGAAATTGATGAAAGGCAACGAAGCGATAGGCGAGGCGGCCATTTGCGCCGGGGCCAAAAACTATTTCGCGTATCCTATTACTCCTCAGAGCGAGGTGGCGGAATACCTCTGCTGGCGTCTGCCGGAAGTCGGCGGGGTTTTTGTTCAGGCGGAATCGGAAGTGGCGGTGGGTAATATGCTTTTCGGGGCCGCGGCCTCGGGTAAACGGGTTTTCACGACCTCATCGTCACCGGGCATCTCTTTGATGCAGGAAGCCATATCATACATGGCCGGAGCACATCTGCCGGTGGTTCTGATAAATATCATGCGGGGTGGTCCCGGGCTGGGTGGGATTCTACCGGCCCAGTCGGATTATTTCCAGGCCACCAAAGGGGGCGGTCACGGGGATTACCGCGTAATTGTCCTGGCGCCGTCGTCGGTGCAGGAGGCCGTTGACCTGATGATTCTGGCATTTGATCTGGCCGACAAATATCGTATCCCGGTGATGGTCATCGGAGACGGGATGATCGGTCAGATGATGGAGTCGGTGGAATTCCCTGGAAAGTACCGGGAGGAGAATAATCCCGATGATTATGACTGGGCTTTGACCGGAGCCAAGAATCGTCCGGCCAGGATAACCAAATCGCTTTTTCTTGATCCCCAAAAACTTGAGGATAACAGTTTCGCCCTGGCCGAAAAGGCAAAGAAAATTAAGGCCGTGGAAGTCCGTTACGAACTTTATAAGGTTACCGAAAAAAACAGGATCTTGATTGCGGCCTACGGGACCATGGCCCGTATCTGCCAGACAGCTATCGATGAACTTGAAACCGAGGGGATAAGTGTCGGGCTGTTCCGGCCGATCACATTGTTCCCCTTCCCGGAGAAAGAAATATATACTGAGGCCGCGAAGAAAAATATCGAGGCGGTGCTGACAATCGAGATGAGTGTGGGTCAGATGGTCGAGGATATTGAGCGGTGCGTGTTGGGTAAAAAGCCGGTTGCCTTTTTCGGCCGGACAGGCGGAATTGTGCCATCGCCCAACGAGGTCAAGGATAAAATACGGGAAATTCTTAAAAAGAAAAAATAGTCTTCGAAGATAAACGAGGATAATATGCTAAGCGATACAACAACAATATTCAAAAGGCCGGAAGCGCTGAGCGACAATATCACTCATTATTGTCCGGGTTGTACGCATGGAGTGATACATCGCCTGGTTGCGGAATCGATCGATGAACTCGGCCTGCGGGAAAGGGCAGTCGGGGTGGCACCGGTGGGGTGTTCCGTGCTCATATATAATTATTTCAACTGTGATTTTCTCGAGGCCCCTCATGGCCGGGCCCCGGCTCTGGCCACCGGGTTCAAACGGGTTCGTCCCGATATGATCGTATTCACCTACCAAGGTGACGGTGACCTGGCTTCGATCGGAATGGGCGAGATCGTGCACGCCGCCAACCGCGGGGAGAAATTCACCGTGATCTTCGTCAATAATGCCATTTACGGTATGACGGGGGGGCAGATGGCCCCGACCACCATGCCGGGGCAGCGGACAACCACCTCGCCGATGGGTCGCGATGTCAATCTGGCGGGGTACCCGATCAGGATGGCCGAACTACTTTCAACTCTGAGAACCCCGGCCTTTATAGCCCGGGCGGCAGTCCATACCCCGATGCATATTGTCAGCGCCAAAAAAGTCATCAAAAAGGCCTTTCGGTTGCAGAAGGAAAATAAATGTTTTTCGCTGGTGGAAGTCCTTTCGACCTGCCCGACCAACTGGGGAATTGCTCCTTTTGCGGCAACGCAGTGGGTGGCCTCGGATATGAAGCCGTACTATCCGCTGGGCATATACAAGGATCCGGAAAGGGAGGAGGCTTAGGATGGCCGATCAAAAGGAAGTCGTCTTCGCCGGATTCGGCGGCCAGGGGGTTATGACGGCCGGCCAGCTTCTGGCCTACACCGCCATGGAGGAAGGCAAGCAGGTGGTCTGGATACCGTCGTACGGTCCTGAAATGCGGGGCGGTACGGCCAATTGTACGGTAGTGGTATCCGACAGCCGGATCGGTTCTCCGATCATCAACAATCCCATGTCGGCCTGCGTGTTCAACCGGCCGTCGCTTGACAAATTCGGTCAGTTGATCCGTAAAGACGGTTTGCTCCTGATAAACAGCTCGCTTATTGATATCAATTCCGGTCGAGACGATGTTACCGAAATTATGGTTCCATGCAATGAACTGGCAATTAAGGCGGGAAGTCCGAAGGTGGCCAATATGGTTATGCTGGCGGCCTATGTGGAAGCAACCGATATTGTCTCGTTTAAGATTCTGGAAAAAATGCTCGATGCAAAGCTGGGTGCTCGCAAACAGGAGCTTCTGGAAGTGAATCACCGGGCCTTCGAGGTCGGCCGGAAGCTTGTCCGCGAAGCGGGAGTGAAGAGGTAATTTATGAGGATGATAGAAATAGAAAAGGTCAGGGAAGTTATCGGGCAGAATCCAGCTGACAAAGCATCCCTGATTGCCGTTCTGCAGGACATACAAAAGGAATTTCATTATTTACCTCAAATGGCGCTGAAGGAGGCCGCGGATTATATGGGTGTCCCGCTGAGCAAGGTTTACAGCGCGGCAACCTTTTATAAAGCCTTTAGCCTGAAGCCGCGGGGAGAGAAAATCGTTCGGGTTTGCAAGGGAACGGCGTGTCATATCAAAGGGGCCGATCTGATTCTCGAGCAGCTGGAAACCGGACTGGGAATCAAGGCAGGCGAAACATCCGAGGATTTAAAATTTACCATCGAAATCGTCAACTGTGTCGGAGCCTGTGCCATGGCGCCGGTAATGATAGTCAATGACAAGTATCACGGCAATGTCCGCGTCGACAAGGCCCTGAAATTGGTGAAAAAGGACTGAAATGCGTATCGACAGCACAGAAAAGCTCGGCCAGTGGCAGAAGGAATGTCAGAAAAGAATCGAGGCCCAGAAAAAGAGAGTTTTGGTTTGTTTGGGGCCGGGTTGTCTGGCCGGCGGTTCCGATCAGATTCTGGAAGAATTCAAAAATATTCTGGCCCAGAAAAAAATTAAAGATGTGACGGTGGAATCGATCAAGAAGACCGGATGTCACGGCTTGTGCGCCCGGGGCCCGCTGGTGGTAATTGAGCCGGAGGGCATCTTTTATTCCAAGGTCAAGAAGGCCAATGTGGCCGAGATCGTGGAAAAGACACTTGAAAAAGGAGAGCTTGTCGAGAAGCTTCTCTATACCGATCCCGAAAGCAAGAAGAAGATCGTTGATTATAAAGAGATACCTTTTTATGCCCGGCAGATGAAATTATCACTTCGCAATGTGGGGCAAATCGATCCCGATTCCATCAGCGATTATATCGCCCGGGGTGGCTATGCGGCTCTGGCGAAAGTCCTGAAAAGTATGAAACCGGCCAAAGTAATCGACGAGGTTTCCCGGTCGGGTTTGCGCGGACGCGGGGGCGGAGGTTTCTCCACCGGGCGCAAATGGGCTTCATGCGCCAAAATCGAATCCGATATCCGCTACGTTATCTGCAACGGCGATGAAGGTGATCCGGGGGCATTCATGGATCGCTGTATTATGGAGGGAGATCCCCATTCGGTTCTGGAGGGGATGATAATCTGTGCTTTTGCGATCGACTCCCCGGAAGGATATATCTATGTTCGGGAAGAATACCCGCTGGCGGTCGTAAATCTTCGTAATGCCATTGATGCCGCCCGACAGCATGGACTTCTGGGAAAAGACATTATGGGTAGCGGGTTCGATTTCGACATAAAAATAAACCGTGGCGGCGGCGCTTTTGTCTGCGGCGAATCATCGGCCCTTATGAAATCAGTAGCCGGTGAAGTGGGTGAACCGCGGGCCAAGTATGTGCGTTCGGTAGCCAAGGGTTTGCATGATAAACCGACGGTGTTGAACAATGTGGAATCGTTTGCCACCATCCCGGTTATTATCGACAAAGGAGCCGACTGGTTTGCCTCGATCGGAACCAAAAAATCGACCGGGACCAAAGCCTTTTCGCTGGCCGGAAAAATCACCAATACCGGGTTGATTGAAGTCCCGATGGGGATCACCTTAAGGGAAATAATCTACGATATCGGTGGCGGGATTCCCGAAGGGCGGAAATTCAAGGCGGTCCAGACCGGCGGTCCTTCGGGGGGCTGTCTGCCCGAGGCAAAATTAGATTTGCCGGTGGATTTCGACACCTTGACGGAGGCCGGATCGATGATGGGTTCGGGCGGGATGATTATCATGGACGACCGTACCTGTATGGTCGATGTAGCCCGATATTTTCTGAATTTTTTGGTCGAGGAATCATGCGGCAAGTGCGTTCCCTGCCGGGAGGGGTTATATCAGCTTCATAAACTATGTGTGAAGATATGCGAGGGTAAGGCCGATGAAGACGACCTGGCATTGATGGAACGACTATCGAAGGTTATTCAAACGGCCTCGCTATGCGGGCTGGGCACATCCGGCCCCAATCCGTTTTTAAGTACCGTCATGTATTTTCGCGATGAATACTTGGCCCATATCCGGGACAGGAAATGCCCCGGAGGAGTATGCAAGGAACTGATTACTTATTCGATCAACGATAAGTGCACCGGATGCATGGCCTGTATAAGAGTCTGTCCGGTCAACGCCATTACGGGCGAGAAGAAAAAGCTGCATGTCCTGGATCAGGAGCTTTGCACCAAATGCGGGTCATGTTACGCGGTTTGTAATTTCGATGCCATAGACATAGTATGATGGGTGGAATATGGTACATATCACAATAAATGGAAAAGTCGTCAAGGCGCGGGAAGGGGAGATGCTTCTGGCGGTCATTAAGCGCGAGGGAATCGATATCCCGGCACTGTGCCATCATGAAGCGATCGAGCCGACCGGTAATTGCCGTCTTTGCACGGTGGAAATCACGCGCGAGGAATGGGACGGCTGGAAGAAATACGTCACTTCGTGTCTCTACCCGGTCGAAGACGGATTGATTGTCAGGACGCATACAGCGGAGTTGCTGGAAATCCGGAAAACCATCCTCGATTTACAGCTGGCCCGCTGTCCCGACTCGGAGTATATTCAAAAACTGGCCGAGGAATACGGCCTGAGTAAATCAAGCTATGAGGCGCGACCGGAAGCCGACAACTGCATAATGTGTTACGCCTGCACCCGTATTTGCGAGGTGCTGGGAAGAAATGCCATATCGGCGGTTCAACGGGGTCATAAAAAGGTCATTGCGCCTCCTTTCGGGGAGGAACCGCCGGATTGTATCGGCTGTCTGGCCTGTGCCCAGATTTGCCCGACCGATGTGATCCCGTGGCGGGACGAGGACGGCGTCCGCACCATCTGGAATAGAAAATTCGATCTGGTGACCTGCAAAAAGTGCGGCAAGGAGATTATCAGCCGGGAGTTCGCCGATTTCCTGATCGAGCAGAGAGAAATACCGAGCGAGTATTTCGATACCTGTGACGACTGCAAACGGATGGAAACGGCGCGGAAGATGGGTGATATTATCGCGAAGGCGGCGGAGGCGGCGCTATGATGAAATTCAGATTCAAAGTAATCCCGTCGCTGTGTATCGGCTGCCGCACCTGTGAACTGGCCTGCGCTTTCAGTCATACGCAGAATCAGAAACCGGGCCGGAGCCGGATTTACCCGATTTCCTACGCCAAGGATAAGTTCGTTCCGGTCGCCTGTTTGCAGTGCGATGATGCCGCCTGTGTTAAATCGTGCATGTTCAACGCCCTGAAGCGTAACGAGGAGACGGGGGCTATCGATCTGGACCGGGAGCGGTGTGTCAAATGTTATGCCTGTGTGGCGGCCTGCCCGTTCGGGTGCTCGCTGGTGGATGATGTTCATGACGAAGTGATCAAGTGCGATCTGTGCGGGGGCAACCCGGTATGCGCCCATTTTTGTCCCACCAAGGCTCTTGTTTATGAGAGAATTTAGGTGATAGACATTTAAAATAAACCCCAAAACGGCCGGTTGGTTTGAATTGCCGCCGGCCGTCTGTTTTTTTATCCGTTTGACAATATCGCCGACCGATTCTATATTTGATTTCCCGGAGAGATCGGTTTATATGGTCATGGCGTAATTTATTGAGGAGATTAAAAGTGTTGACGCGGAAATCGGATTCGATGATGAAGGTTGTCATATTGGCGGTTCTGGCCGCGGTCGTTCTGGGCGGGGTTTTCTGTTCCAAGGGTGCCCGGGAGTCGCTTCCGGAGTATCCCGGATGGCAGAAATACAGCTATAAACATTTCGTCTTTCATTTTCCCGCGGACAGCTACTGGGGGAAAAATATGGAGTCGTTTTCGAATGCCTATGAGCGCTATCTGGAAGAGGATTGCGAATTCCTGGGAATCGATATACCCAAAGACACCATTCATTTTTATATTCATAACAACGGTGTCGAAGGGAAAAAGCTGACCGGACGGGAGCTTCCTTTTCATACCGAGAACCAGATTCACTGGGACCGGGTGCCGCCCTTCGGGACACCGCTGGCCCGGTATCTGGTGGGTCATATGGGTATCCGGCGGACCGACTGGAATTTCCTCTATGATGGTCTGATAACCCTGCGCGATTATTCCGGGAGGAATTACCATCACAATGTGGCCGGTCTGATCGAGATGGGGCGTTATATTCCGCTGGATTCGCTGATCGACAACGAAGCCTTTGCCCGTCAGGACAAATATCACCGCGAATGGGAAGCGGCCTCATTTGTGGGCACGATAACCTTCAATTTCGGGGTCAACCGATTCAAAATGCTTTGGCAGTCAACAGCCTCGTTCGATAAATCAATAGAAGAATTATTCGGAATGAGTATTCAGGAATTCGAAGAAAAGTGGAAAGAATTCGTGAAGATCGACTACGAGGGGATGAATGTGCGGACAATCCAGCTTGATTCCACCTCGACTGACAGCAGTCAAAATAAAAAGTAAGCGGAGGAGATATGGTTGATAATGATTGGAAATCAGCGATAACCGATATTGGTCCCGGCAAGATCCGGGTGAGGGGTTATGATATCACCCAGATAATGGATAAGCTGTCTTATGCCGAGGCGGTTTTTTTGATACTCAAGGGAGAACTCCCCACCAAAGCCGAGGCGGAAATGATGCGGGCGATTCTGGTATCATCAATCGATCACGGTTGTTCGCCGCCGTCGGTGCTGGGGACGCGCAATGTTGTTTCGGGCGGTAATCCGCTCAACGCCGCCATTGCCGGGGGAGTGCTGGTGATCGGCGACAGTCACGGCGGGGCGATTGAAAATGCCGCCAGGATTCTGCAGAACTGGGCCGGAAAAGAGGGCGAGGTGAAAACGCTGGTATCGCAGATGGTGGACTGGATGAAAGAAAAGAAAATCCGGATGCCGGGGTTCGGGCACCGGTTGCATAATGTCGATCCGCGGACGGTGAAGCTGTTCGAAATAGCGGGAAGGAATAATTTTTCGGGACGGCATATTGAGTTATGCCGGGCGCTGGAAAAGGCGCTGGCGGAATCGACCGGGAAACAGCTGCCGATCAATGTCGATGGGGCAATTGCGGCCGTGATCTCCGATATGGGTTTCGACTGGCGGCTGGGCAAGGGATTTTTCATAATTTCCCGGGTACCGGGTCTTCTGGCGCATGCGTATGAGGAGATGACGCGGGAGAAGCCGATGCGTCAGCTGGGCAACCGCAATTTCAGCTATGACGGCCCGGCGGGGAGGGAGATTTGATTACGGCCTCCTGATGAATTATCGTTTTTGTTGGAGTGACAATGCAGCTTGTTCTGGCGACGAAGAATAAAGATAAAATCAGGGAAATCAGGGAGCTGTTAAAGGATCTGCCGATCACCATATTAACCTGCGATGATTTCCTGGAATTCCCCGAAATCGAGGAAACCGGGCTGACGCTCGAGGAAAATGCTGTTCTCAAAGCCCGGGGGATCGCTGAATTTACCGGATTTGCGGCTCTGGCCGATGATTCGGGACTGGAGGTCGAGGCTTTAAACGGCGCTCCGGGGGTATATTCCTCTCGCTATGCCGGACCGGAATGCAGTTATGAAGACAACAACCGGAAACTTCTGGCGGAGCTGGAGGGGATTCCTGAAGGGAAAAGAGCGGCCAGATTCCGAGCGGTGATTGCACTGGCGTTTGATAATGGCCGAGTCGAAACGGTTGAGGGGACAGCCGAAGGGATCATAACCGGAGAAAAGGCGGGGTATGACGGTTTCGGTTACGATCCGGTTTTCTTTTATCCTCCGGCGGGGAAAACATTCGCCGAAATGACTCTTGAGGAAAAAAACAGCGTTTCTCACCGGGGAAAAGCGCTTGTGAAGGCCAGAGAGCTTCTTTCATCAAAATTCGGCAATCCGAAATAACGCATCATTTTTAACTTTATCAGTTTCTATCAATGGAAAAATTAAAAGCGATATCATCCGGCCCGATAATCCTGAATTTGATTGACGAAAATAATCTGGATATAGTCAAGGACATGTTTCGGGGATTTGCGGATACCGAATATATGCTTGCCGAAATCGATGAAAGCTATAAGCCTCGATATGATGAGTCCGGGATCAGAATAAAATTCGGATTTTACGTGTTGTTTAATAATGAATTGGCTGGTCTGACATCGCTGGGAATCGGCAGCTGGAAAAATCTGCGTGGTTATACGGGGGCGGATATATTAAGCCATATGAGGGGCCGGGAAATTGCACCTTCCAGTAAACCATTGCTTTTTCATCTGGCTTTTGATCTGCTCGGATTGAATCGAGTGGAAACCGGTTGTTTTGTTTCGAATATTTCATCAAAAAAGTCGATTGAAAAAACGCCGGGATTTCGGCTGGAAGGAATTTTACGGGAATATACCCTGGGTCCCGGGAATAAATTTGAGGATGAATACCGATATGCCATCCTGAAAAGCGACTGGCTGAAAATCAGGGAGAATTATGATATTCGGATTATCTACTAAATTGTAGAAATCATCTTTCTTGACATTGTTTTTACAGGGGATATATTGCATTGGTTTTTCGGGGTGTGGCGCAGCCTGGTAGCGCACTTGCTTTGGGAGCAAGGAGTCGGAGGTTCAAATCCTCTCACCCCGATTTTTTAGTGGCCCGATAATGAATGAAAATAATGATACGTCAAAACCGATTCCGAAATCGAAGGAAGAAGGCCTACTTGGGCTATCCCAACAAGATATTTTATCATACTTAAAAGGATTTAATCCAAATAAAGCACTGCCCAAGAAGGTACATGAGCTTCTAATTGGCTATATTTTTGTTCAATTTCTCAAGGAAGACGAGAAAGAAGTTGCTATAATAGGCTTTCCAGCCGCAAAAGACTGGCAAGATAATTGCCCCCAAAAGGAAATAACCATTGATTGGTTAATTAAATACGGCAAGAAATTAATTTCTGACAAAGATGTCGATATAAAAATAAATGTTAAAAATTGGATGGCGAATTTTCAGGTAGTAAGATACGTGTTTCGCGCCGGCAAAAAACCTTGTCGAGAACTTGCTCAACTTATTAAATATAAATGCGGAAAATATAAGAAAACACCAAACCTTAATTTAATTGTCAGCATTGAATGCAAGCCACGCATTACTGTCGATGAGATAAAAAATTTGCTGACTACCTCTAATATACCATTTGAGGGTATATTCCTCATCATGAAAGCTTCATCGGAAAGAGGGCATTTTACCTACAGCCAATTATATCCTAAGCAAATTATTGGAAAGGAAATACGAATACGGCTTCCGATATAGCATCTGGTTGGCTTGGACTTTCTCTATACTAATGATAGTTGGCACATTCATTGGGAGATTTCTGTGTTGTATAGAACGACCAGATATTTCACCCCAATTATCGGTCTCTAATAAAATCAAATAAGTGCAGTTCTCTAACGGAAATTGATTTTTTTAAACTTGACCGACTTTAGTAATTTTGAATACAATTGCAATTGATGAAAAGACTTGAAAATGACGCCGGGGATGGCCGGTAGTAAATCGCGAAGGATGCCAAATTATGATGAAGTCTCCGATATTCGTCGGCGGTTCGGCCCGGTCGGGCACGACTCTGGTAAGGGTAATTCTTGATTCTCATCCGAATATCGCCTGCGGGCCGGAAATAAAAATTATTCCCATAATCGCCGAGCAATGGTCCACTATCCGTAATTCCTTTGCCAAACCGATGATGGAATACAACCTGACGCCCAAAGATGTGGATGAAATTTATAATAACATGATCCGGTCTTTTATGGAAAAATACCGGATAAAGCAGGGCAAGGCCCGGATGGCCGAGAAATCTCCCAATAATGTATTTTATTTTCAGCACCTTCATTACCTGTTTCCCGAAAGTCCCTTGATCCATGTCATTCGCGACGGCCGGGATATTATCTGTTCCCTGTTGCAGATGAAATGGGTCGATCCCACCACCGGCCAGCCGATAGCCTATACCCGGGAGGCCGATAAGGCCGCCGATTACTGGGTTCAGGCGGTTATGGCGGGACGCCGGGCATTGAATCTGCCGGGATTGAAAGACCGTTATCTGGAAATCAGGTACGAGGATATTATCAATAAAACCGAAGCGACTTTAAAAAGGCTGTTCGAATTTATCGATGAGCCCTGGGATCCGGTTGTTCTCAAGTTTCATGAACAAAAACGCAATCTGGCGGGTGAATCAAGCGCCGACCAGGTGTCCAAGCCGTTGTATAAAAAGGCCGTGGCGCGCTGGCAGACCGATTTAAAAGAGGAAGACAAGCCGGTAATCAAGAAAATCGCGGGTCCCCTTTTGATTGAACTGGGCTATACGCCCGATGATAACTGGTAAAACGTTCCGATCAAACTACTTCTCGGCCCCCGACCAGATTGATTTTGCGCCCTGCTTCACGGTTTTTCGATACCGGTGGAAGACCCAATTTTGGTTTTTCGGATCGGCAATAATACTTCGTGAACATCTCCATAATAACCCGGACGGCTTCCGGTTTGATATGCCGGTTATCATCCTCATAGGGATCGGAAAAGTAGTTATTGACGATTTCATAGGATGGCCAGTAATGAAGATCGGGGGTGTCGGGATGCTGTCTCAGGAATTCATCGAGGGCCGCTCGCAGGATGGCTTTGGATACGGAATTGGCGGTGGTGCATGATATCGGCCGGAAGGTGGCGACCAGGGGAACCGGGGAGAGGGTGAAGATAACCTCGGCCTGCGGTCGATGCTTTTTAATCACCGAGTATATTTTTTCAAGGTTGTCGCGGTTTTCGTCGACCGTGGTAACCCGGAAACCATGAATCTCCGGATTGAATTTATCCTGGGGGATAGCCCGCCAGAAAACCTCCCCGGTTTGACGGTTACACCAGACTTCGGAGAGACCGAGGGTGATTATGAAGATATCGGTTTGATCGAAAAGTCGGCGGGTATTTTCGCGTATTTCGCGATTATACGGGGCGAGCTCTTTTTCGGAGTCATACCACAGGTTTTCCGAAAAATTTCTGTTTTCATAGGCCCATTCCAGTTGCTGGAGGACCGAAAAGGTGTTGACCATGCCCGCTCCGCAGCGGATGATATAGGTGTCGAGGCCCTCGCGGGCGGCCCCGACCAGATAGCCGCGCTGTCCGAGATATTCCGAAATATGACGCGCGAAACAGCTTCCAAACGCCAAAATTTTACTCTGTTTGGAGATTATGGGTGAATTCGGGGGCCAGCCTTTCAGGATGTATTTTTCGATGGCCTGAGGTTCTCTCATATTTTGTTTGCTGGCGATAAAATTACAGATTCCGCCGCGATACCAGGTTCGATGCGCCGCGCGCTCGATATCATCACCCTGCCTGTAGGTTACACTTTGTGCTGTTTTTTCCATAAGATCGGCCCCGATAAGTCCCTATTTCAAATTGATTTCTTAAAATTTATTTATCCGATTATTCTATCAGGGACTCGCGATTATCCCGCGAGCCCTGATATTCCGATAATATTCTTGGTTATAAATGACCATGTTTGTTCAGATAGCTTAGAACAACCGAGACCGACTCGGTGACGGTCGAGTTTTCGGTATTGACGATCAATTCCGGATTGGCCGGAGGTTCAAAAGGATCATCAATGCCGGTGAAATTCTTAATCAGCCCGGCGCGGGCTTTTTTATACAGACCCTTGGTATCGCGCCGCTCACATTCGGCAAGGGAACATTCGACATAGACCTCGATAAAATCTCCGGGCGGCATGATTCCCCTAATCCGTTCACGATCCCTGGTATAGGGCGAGATAAAAGCGCTGATCGTAATAATTCCGGTTTCGGCGAAGAGCTTGGAGACTTCGCCGATACGCCGGATGTTCTCCTGACGATCATCGGCAGAAAAGCCAAGGTCCGAATTCAGACCCTGCCGGACATTATCGCCATCGAGAATACGAATCTGGTAACCGCGGGAAAACAGGATCCTCTCCAGTTCCTGGGCGATGGTCGATTTTCCGGCCCCGCTCAATCCGGTCAGCCAGATGATATATCCCCGGTGTTTATTGCGATTTTCGCGATCTTCCCGGGTGACCCGGCTGGTTTCCCAGAATAATTTGTTGTCCCCGTCGCTTTTAATTCCGGAGGTCGTTTCGTTCCGGTTATGGGTGACTGTAAGCTCCATTATATTACTCCTTATTGATCCCCGGCCCCTGAAATAATTGTATCGGCCGGTAAAAAGGTGTGTAGCCCAGGACCTTTTGATTCCGTAAATACAATATTATTCCCATGATAGACTACCTGGCAAAATCATTTATCCCATTTTGTTCGTGTTGAGTCTATCTTATCTATGGGAAAATATCGGCAGTTTGTTCAAAAATTTAACACCGGAAAGTCCGATCGGGGCAATTTCGGGGAGGATAAAAAAGGCGGGATACTACCCCGCCGGTTTTGTTTTTATTAAATTCGAATTCGATTTGGAGTAACCGGGTATGGCCCCGATTTTCAGGCCGGATATTTGCCGGTGATATAATCCACAAGATAGCGATTCTCGACTTTGAGATTCTGGACCTGGAACTTGACAATATCCCCAATCGAGATCAACCCGATAACCTTCTGAGACTCAAGAATCGGGACATGACGAATCCGGTTGTTGGTCATGTAAGCCATTACCGAATCGACATCATCATCAGGAATGCCGATGATGAGTTTTCTGGTCATATATTTTTCCACCGGCTCTTTCAGGATGGCAGCTCCATGGCCGGCCAGGTTTTTCAGAATATCTCTTTCACTTAAGATTCCGATCAGGGTGTCATTTTTCATAACCAGGAGGTCGCCGATTTTTCTTTCCACGATTCTGCTCATCGCCTCCTGTATGGTTTTTTCGGGAGCAATGCTCACGAGCCGGTTATCTTTGGTTTTCAGGATATCTCGGACTTTCATATTGCCTCCGTTTGCCGGTGAACCTTTGTCATTGATTAAAATATATACGAACCTGTTCCCCGGGATGAGGGCGATTTCATTACCCAATCAGGGAATATTCTATCGGTTTATCAAGGGACCGGAAAAATCACGGGCTGTATTCAAACTTCAGCAGTGAATAAACCAGGTCGTCGTACAAATCGCCCTTGAAATAATGATGCTGGCGGAGGGTTCCATCGAGTTTAAAGTCGAGAGCTTCCAGGAGCTTAATGGCTGCCTTATTGAAGGTCGATGTCTGGGCATAAACCTTGTTGAGATTCAAATAGGCAAACAGATAACCAACCAGCAGGCTTAGGCCCTCTTTGGCGTATCCCTGTTTCCGGGCATCGGGAGCCATGATTATACCCACCTCAGCCGATCGATTTAGCATATTGAGATTAAAATACCTGATTTTTCCAACCGGGTTGTCATCTTCCAGCCGGATAATAATGAAATCTCCTTCATTGACGTTGATCTCGCGCTGTTTCGCCCGTTCGGCGGCCTGAGCCGGGGTGGCCATTCTGATTAGATGACAGGTTTGTGAATGCGGATCGGAGGCCAAAAACCAGCGGTAGGTCAACTCATAATCGGCCGGTTCGGCGGGCCGAAGATAAACATCTTTTCCCACCAGGGCCGGGGAAGTGGGCAGTTGATTTATTTCAGTTTTTTTCTTCATATTCGGCATTGTTTTATAAATTACACACCGGTTTTATTTACCAATATTGTAAGGATTATGTCAAGTTAATAATTCGCTTACAGCCCGGGATATGATTGATTGATTTTATTTCAATTTACGGCGCTCCAAGATTTTTCTTGCTTCCCGGCCCCAAAACCGTTAGGCTTGCCTTGGCCTTGAGGAGCAAGAATGAGGAATTTTTTTATTTATCATCTTCCGGCTATCGCGTATGCGGCCCTGATTATTATTTTGTCGTCTATTCCCGATCTGGGAAAAAACTCCTTTGATATTTTCAAACTGGATAAAATAATTCACTTTATTGAGTATGCCGTGTTTGCGATTCTGGTTTTTCGGTCGATATCGCACCTGATGCCGAACAGGGTTATCCTGATACTGGGTATTTCCCTGGTCCTGGTGGCCATGTTTGCTATGTTCGATGAGTTCTATCAGAGTTATATCCCCGGGCGGCATTCCGATCCGTTTGACTGGTTATTTGATTTTCTTGGGGCGACTTTAATAATAGTGTTTTTACATTATCGTCTTCGAAAACGCCGGGCGATGCATGCGGCGGAGTGAACTTTTTGTGCATTGATTTGCATAAATACCATTGATAAAATGACTTGACAAAAATGTTCAAAATCATATAATATTAGTGTTAAACAGCATTGATGTACTTGCTAGAACTTGCAATAATATAGTGTTCCGGTATTAAGTTTGCTAAATTGCTAAAAGTGTCAGGCGGTTAAGATAGTGTCCGGGCCGGAGTGAAGTATATTCGCTACCGGTTCGGGTGGGAATTTAGTAATAACAAATAATTTTGAACAGATGGAAACACTATATCGTCTCTGAATCAATTGTGAAATTAATCAAAATAACTCAAATTATAAATCACAGAACAGGAGTGTGAGATGAAAGGACGGTTGCTTTATCTTGCAGTTACATGTCTGGTTTTTTTGATAGCCGGGCAGGCTGGCGCTTCCAGCATAACCGCGAAAATTTCTCCCGAGTATGCACCTAATACGGTCATCAAGGGCGATCCGTTTTTTGTGGATATTTATTTGCAAAATGAATATTTCGAACAGGTGGGATTAAGTATTCCATTCTATTTTTACAGCCCGGATGGGAGTATCTCCAACGTAACACACCGCAACGTTCAAGGTTCGGTGGTGTTTGACTGGCGTCTTCAGGATACTCTTCGGGACAGTTCGATAACAACCAAGAATGGCTGGATGGATTATTGGCTGATTATCAAGCAGTTTTACGGTTTCAGCTGGGATGGGGCATTACCCGATACGATCAATTTTACGGGCGCCTCCGTTTTTGGCTGGGTTGTGGAAGCCGCTCCGGTGAATTATTATTCATTTGCCTATCAGATTGATGAAGCCGGGACATTCTGTATTGATTCATGTACCGTTCCGGGAGTTGATCCTGAGGGCAAATTCGACTGGCTTTTTGATGACGCGACTTTCAATTTCAGCGGGCCATATTGTTTCACGGTTCTGGACACCACCCAACCTGAGAATCAGGCCCCGGTTCTGGTCGATATCGGCGATAAGGAAATTGATGAAGGGGCTGAGCTGACTTTCGGGGTTTCAGCCTCCGATCCGGATGGAACTTACCCTGCTCTGACAACTTCAACCTTACCGGAGGGAGCCGGTTTTACGGATAACGGCGATGGAACCGGGACGTTCAACTGGACTCCGACTTTTGAGCAGTCCGGTGATTACCCGGTTACATTCTATGCCTCCGATGGTGAACTGGATGACGAGGAGACAATAACCATCACGGTCAACAATGTCAATCGCCCGCCGGTGTTTGCCGATGTCGATCCGCAGTCCACGGATGAGAATGCGGAATTGATTTTCAATGTTTCGGCAAGCGATGCCGATGGCGCGATTCCGGCTCTGACGGCGACGATCCCCGAGGGTGCCGGATTTACAGATAATGGTGATGGAACCGGGACCTTTACGTGGACACCCACATATGATCAGGCCGGTGATTATACAGCTATCTTCTATGCCTCCGACGGGACCAAGATGGATACGTTGGAAGTATCAATTACGGTTAATAATGTCAATCGGGCGCCCGAATTCGCGGCGGTCGATCCGCAGACTACCGATGAAAATGTGGAATTAACATTTAACGTCACCGTAGCCGACCCCGATGGGGAGACTCCGGAAATCACGGCTGATATTCCCGATGGCGCCAGTTTTGTCGATAACGGCGACGGCACCGGGACTTTTACCTGGACACCCGATTATGACCAGGCCGGTGACTATACCGTAATCTTTTATGCCACCGATGGTGATCTGACCGATGAACTGGAAGTCTCGGTGACGGTCAATGATGTTAACCGGGCTCCGGTTCTGGAAAATGTGCCGGTCGGGGTACAATATGTTTACGAGGAGGGTCTTCTGGTAATTCCGGCATCGGCTTCAGATCCGGATGGAACCATTCCCACTCTTACGACCGGCGGTTTGTATGAAAATATGACTTTTGTCGATAGCGGTAACGGTCATGGAGTATTCGAGTTCCGTCCCGATACGACACAAGTCGGTGATTATACGATAATGTTTATCGCTTCCGATGGTCAGCTGGCCGATTCCGAAAGTGTGTATATCACGGTTCAGGACGTCGAGGCTCCGATCGAATTGTCGGTTGATACCGCAACTTTGACATACACCCTGACGGCCGGTCAGATGATGCTTGATTCCATTTATGTTATCGAAAAGGGCGGCCGCGAAATTAGTTTCGCGCTGACCGGCTCGGATGATTGGATTGTCACTACGGACACGGTGTTTCAGACTCCCGGTTACGGTTTGTTCGTTATCAATGCCGAAATGCTGGATGAGGGTCACTATGAGGGAACATTGACGATTGATGCCGCTGAGGCCACTAACTCCCCGATAGTGATTCCGGTGACTCTCGATGTTGAAGCGGCCGTAATAACCGAACTGGCGACTACTCCAACGGAATTCATCTATACCATTACTCCGACTGATACGATTTCCGATTATCTGGTTGTTTATGAAACGCACGGTCAAAATGTCGAATTCCATTATAGTAACAGCGAAGCCTGGCTGAATCTGGTTATTCTACCGGAAGCACCGGTAACGCCGGATACAATCGGCTTCTATATTACTCCCGGATTAGCGATCGGCACATATTATGACACAATTGTCATTACCATGGACGTCGAGCCGAATAATACGCCATTGCGTGTTCCGGTGACGCTGACGATCGAAGAGGCTCCGGTGACAGAACTGGCGGCCAGTCCCGACCATTACGACTTTACCCTGATGGAAGGGGATTCGACCTATGGCTCGATCTTCGTCTATGAATTGAGTGATCGTCATGTGGAGTTCACCGTTTCCAATAAGAGCAGCTGGATGACTTTGCCCGATTACAGCCTCAATCCGGTGACACCGGAATCGGTGCCCATTTATATTAATTCGGCCGGATTGGCGGCTGGTACATATTATGATACTGTCACAGTTATGGCGCTTGATGGAAGCGGCTCGACGATTTATGTCCCGGTGATGCTGACGGTTACATCCGCTCTGGCCGAACTGGCGACATTACCGGAATATTTTACTTATGTTCTTAATGTCGGCGATACGCTGAGCGATTCGGTGCATATTTATGAAATGAGTGATGGAAATATCCCGATAACTTATTCCAATTCTTCCGACTGGCTGATGCTTCCGGATACCGATATAGTATATGCGACACCATTCACCGTACAATTTATGGTCGATGCCACTTCTCTGGAGCCCGGAGATTATTACGATACAATCGTGGTTGTGTCGGATGAAGCTTCCAATTCACCGTTATTCGTGCCGGTGATGCTGACGGTTACATCCGCTCTGTCCGAATTGGCGACATTGCCGGAATATTTCGATTATACTCTCAATGCCGATTATATGCTGATCGATTCATTATACATTTATGAAGTCAGTGATAGAAATATCATAGGAACTTATTACCATTCTTCCGACTGGCTGATAATGGACACCGATATAGTCTTTGAGACGCCGATTACGATTCATTTCACGGTCGATGCTACTTCTCTGGAACCGGGTGATTATTACGATACTATCGTGGTTATGTCGGACGAGGCATTCAACTCACCTTTATTTGTGCCGGTGAAGCTGACGGTCGAGGGTCAGCCGGAATATCAGCTGGCTGTCTCTCCGCTCTATTTCAACCGGACGTTGACCCAGGGAATGACGGCCTATGATTCCCTCCTGGTTTATGAAGCCAGTGGGGCGAATATCGGAATCGCTTTCGCAAATATGAGTTCGTGGCTGTCAACCTGGACTTTTAGTTACGTGACACCGACTTCTTTGGTATTAATGGTTAATACTTCCATGCTGGCGCCGGGCAGTTATGCCGATACTATTTTTATAATCCAGGAAATGTCGCCGGCGGCTGATACCGTCAAGGTCCCGTATTACCTGACAGTCGAGCCGTCGGGTCCGGTGAGCGAGGATTCGGTTTGGGTTTCCACGGTTCCGGGTGTTCCGGGCAGTGATATCATCGTCCCGGTTTACTTCAGGAATTTCGAAGTTCTTCAGGCCATCAACTTGCCGTTGATCTGGAGTTCTTCGGATATTCATCTTAATGAAGTCACCTTTGAAGGGACCAGAGTGAGTTATGTCGACAATAAGCCGGTGGTTATTGATAATGCCACGCGGCGGGTTCAGATTGGAATCGTGCCAACCTTCTCCGAAAACGTTATTCCGGGGCGCGGCCTTCTGGCCAAACTACATTTCACCATTCAGGAAGGTGCCACCGAAGCCTTTGTTTCGATCGACACGACCCGGATTATACCGGAAGGCGGTCTGACCTTTATCGATGATATGCTCAATATCATTCGTCCGACCTTTATCCCCGGCGGTGTCGTGATTGATACCAGTACCGGTTATATTTGCGGCCGGGTGGTGGATACCGAAGGTAATGAAATCGAGGGAGCGACGGTCGAGCTCTGGGATGATTTCCCCGGCGGCGGTCAGATGTTGACTGATATTACCGATGAGAACGGCCAGTTTGCCTGCCATTCCTCCGGCATCTCGCCGTTTGACGCGTACGCCTATAAAGAGGGTTACTATCCCGGACTGGTTGAAGAAATTCAGTTTGGTGAAATCGGAATCGAGATTGTCCTCAGCGCGGTTCCGCCGGTGACTCCGACCCAGGAGTGGGTTGATTTCTATTGTGACGACAACTATTTCTACGGTGTTCCGATGCCGGCCGGTTCGGTGGTCGATGCTTATGATCCCGACGGCGTTCATTGCGGAACATATTTTGTAACGGAGCCGGGTAAATACGGTTTCATGCTCGTTTATCGCGATGATTTCACCACCGATGCGGATGAAGGAGCCGAGCCGGGCGATGAGATTCAGTTCTTTATCAACGGTTATCCGGCCAATGCCTCCGGCGACAGAATCTGGACTGAAAACGGTGATAATATGGAGGTTTGTCTGGACATCTTCAGCGTTGAGGAGCGGACAATCCCGCTTCAGCAGGGCTGGAACCTGATTTCCTGGAATGTCGATACTCCTGAAGATGATATCGAGACGCTTCTGGAATCAGTTTGGGATTGCGTTGATGTCGTGCTTGGTTTCGAACAGGGCGGGGCCACCTATGATCCGTCACTGCCCGAATTTTCGACTCTCTGGAAAACCGATCATTTCCACGGCTACTGGGTGAAGATGAACTGCGCGGATACACTGATCGTGACCGGGACACCGGTGGCCGCCACCACGCCTATCGATCTTGAGCTGGGTTGGAATCTGGTATCGTATCTGCCGGCGGTTGAGGATTCCACCTGGGATGCTTTGTATTCGATAGTCGATACTAACCTGATTGTCGCTCTCGGATTCGATGGCGTGGGTCAGACCTTCGATCCGCTTCTGCCGGAATATTCAACGCTGCCGGTTATGAAGCCCGGATTTGGATACTGGCTTAAGGTTTACTATGATGACCAGTTAATCTATCCGGGGATAGGTCCGGTTATGGTCTTCCGTCAGACTTTTGCCCATGCGAATAAAGTTGCCGCCGATTGTCGGGTTACAACCTCGCGGATGTGGATGAATGTCTACTCATATGGTTTAACTCTGGACGGTGTTCCGGTGGCTACCGGCTCCGAAGTTGAAATCAAGGCCGCCGACGGCAGTGTGGTCGGTTATGGCGCAATTGGCGATGGCGGCAAGTTCGGATTTGTACCGGTTTATGGTGATGATCCTTCGACGGTCGAACGTGAAGGACTCAAACCGGGCGAGGAATTTATCCTGGTTATTGATGGTGTCGAAACCAACGAAACCTTTACTTGGTCGGAAAACGGCGGTAAACTGGAGTTGGGAACTCTGACAGCCCGGACCGGCGGCGGATTGCTACCCGAGGAATTCGGTCTGTCACAGAATTACCCCAATCCATTCAACCCGACCACGACCATATCATTCTCGGTGCCCTCGGCCATGTCCGCCACGGTCGAGATCTATAACATCCTCGGCGAGAAAGTCCGGACGGTGTTCGATGGTATTGCCCAGCCCGGACGTAATGATGTCATCTGGGATGGCGTGAATGAGAATGGCGAGGCGGTCGCTTCCGGTATTTACTTCTATCGAATGAAAGCCGGTTCATTTAATGAATCACGCAAGATGGTGCTGATGAAGTAAGTGAAACAGTAAACTCCAAACCGGCCGCCATAACAGGCGGCCGGCCAAGGGTGGTGATACAAGTGTTGAAAAGAATTGTGACATTGCTGATTATCGGAGGCGTGAGTCTGATGCCGATTATGGCCCTGGCCGGAGATATTATCCCGACTACCACCTGGGCCAATTTCTACGGTTCGGTGACAGCTTACAACGACAACCCGATTCCGGTCGGTTCGATTATCGATGCCTATGATCCGGATGGTATCTATTGCGGAACAGATACGGTAGATATTTCCGGAAAGTATGGTTTTCTGGCGGTTTACGGCGATGATTCGCGAACCGATGATATCGATGAGGGAGCTAATCCGGGTGATAGTATAACCTTTTATATCAATGGGCGAATGGCCGTTGCAAATGGGCCGGAATTACCTGTTTGGACGGAATTGGGCGGCGAGTCTGAAGTTAATCTATCAGCTTCGGCCATGCTGGGGATCGAAAGCGTTGCCATGCCGGGCGACCAGACCACTTTCCCGGGGCAGACGGTCCGTTACTATGTGACGGTTCGAAATACCGGCGAGGGAATCGATTTTTATACCATTTCGGGATCAACCTCGCATGGCTGGATAATCAAACCCATGATCGGTTTTGTCTATGCTCTGCCGGGGGGAGAGGCCACCATTTATTTCGATGTCCTCATACCCACCGCGATATTCCATGCCATGACCGATGTCGTTGATTTCCGGGTCAGCTCGGGGATTGATGCTTCGGTTTATGTCGAGGGTTCGGCGATCACTTCGGTGGAAATTCCGACCGATGTCGGCGATGAAAATGAAGTCCTGTTGCCGGAGGGATTCCGTCTGAATCAGAATTATCCCAATCCCTTTAATCCGGCTACCACTATTTCTTTTGACCTGACATCGAAGGCGGCCGTCGAATTCGAGGTTTTTAATCTCCTGGGACAGACGATTGAACATCAGGATCTCGGGATGCTTGGAGCCGGAAGCCATTCGATTGAATTCGATGGTCATGACCTGGCCAGCGGTATCTACTTCTACCGGATAAAGGTGGGAGAAGGTGTTCAGGTTAGAAAAATGGTACTTATGAAATAGACGCAAGTCTTTTAATAAAAAAACCCCGGGTTCGCCGGGGTTTTTTATTGGGTATCCCCATAGAAATTGCCGTTTTTTTTATTGTTGCCGTCTTTTAACTTTTTTATACTGAAGAACAGCATCAGGTTTATTGAGCACAATTTTGGAGAGACTTTGACTGTCAGGATAATATCAGCCGGAAAAACGGATGTCGGGCATGTTCGCAGTGCCAACGAAGATACTTTCAAAATAGACGATGAGCGCAACCTGTTTCTTGTCTGCGACGGGATGGGTGGTCATCAGGCGGGTGAAGTTGCCTCGCACGAGGCCTGCAATGTGATCAGCTATTGCATCTCGGAACTGCGTAGTGAACTGGCAACGGATAGTGTTCTGGCCCTTCCGGCCCGGTTTCCATCATCCGGTGATCTGCTGGTTAAAGCCATTCGTATTGCCAATCGCAGTGTCTATCTCAAATCGCGATCGCGAAGTGATTATACCGGCATGGGGACGACCGTGGTCGGGGCCATCCTGCAGGGCGATATGGTCAATATTGCGCATGTGGGAGACAGCCGGGCTTATCGACTGCTTCCCGATCGCCTGATACCCCTGACCAGAGATCATTCCTGGGTTGCCGAACTGGAGGAGTCGGGCAAATATACCAGGGAGGAAGCGGCCAAACTGGCCAATCGTAATGTGATCACGCGGGCTCTTGGAATTCATGAAACGGTTGAAATCGACTTCCGATCCGATCGAATGGAAAAGGGAGATGTTTATATTTTTTGTTCCGACGGGTTATGCGGTTATGTCGAGGATGAAGATATTTATTCGGTGGCCAAAGAATCCCGCAATGATGTCGAACGACTGGTGACGGATTTGGTCCAGATGGCCAATGACAGGGGCGGACTCGATAATGTGACGGTCGTGGCTTTCCGAGTTGAGGATGTCGGCAAATCGGATATTCCGGTTGTCTCTCCGGTAACGATTCCGGTGGAGGGTGATGATTTGATTCTGCGGGAAAATCAGATAGTTGAATCGATTGTCAAACTGAACCAGACGGCGCAGAAGGTAATTACTCGGACCGGTTCCGAGCAACAGGCGAGCAAGTTGCCGATGCTGTTTCTGGCCATATTCATTGTGGCCGTTCTTGCGGTCATTTATTTTTTTTATCTAAAATAATTTCATCGGATTTTATAGTTGATCGGGATCGCACCTGGTGCCGATTTCATTACCACAGAACACATTTTAATTGACACGGGCGTATATTTTGATATATTGTCAGCTGATTTTCGACAAAAAAAGCGCCCATAGCTCAACTGGATAGAGCGTCTGGCTACGGACCAGAAGGTTGGGGGTTCAACTCCTCCTGGGCGTATTTTTTATTTTGATTAAACTGCCGAAGACGTTTTCCGGATTTCAAGTCTCAACCCATCTCAGCGGTAAAGTTTTCCAGTTCATCCGAGGAACCGACCAGGACAAGAATGTCCCCGGAGTCCATGATCGCGTTGGGTGAAGGATTGATAACCAGATCGAGAGATTTCTTTTTTATGCCTATTACGGTAATTCCGTATTTGGCTTTAACTTGTGAGTCGATCAGGGATTTACCGTTGAGCCAGCTTCCCTCGGGCACCTTGACTTCTTCGATACCAAGACCGGATTTGCCCAGAGCGGTCATCTGCATAAAATCGACCACATTAGGGCGCAGAGAGGCCATAGCCATCCGCATTCCGCCCATGACATGGGGGCTGACCACGTAATTGGCCCCGGCTATTTTGAGTTTTTTTTCGCCTTCGGGATTATCGGCCCGGCAAATTATATGAAGATTAGGATTGAGATGCCGGGCGGTTAAGGCCAGGTATACATTGTCGGCTTCATCGGGCAGAGTAGATACCAGAACCCTGGCTTTTTCCACGCCTGCGGTTCGAAGGGTCTCATCCTCGGTTGCCTGACCCTCCACATAGAGTATTCCCTCGGCATCAAGTTGATTTAAGGCGGCATTATCGCGCTCGATGACAATAAAAGAAACCTGGCGCCTCAGGTAGGCTTCGGTCACATGGCGGCCGACCCGTCCAAACCCGGCAATAATATAATGATCGGAAAGCTTTTGTATTTTGGTCCTCATTATCCTTCTCCCCATGATTTGTCGGATCTCCCCCTCGACAATAAACTGACCGATGGCCGAGGCGGCGATGGTTCCGGCAACAATACTGAAGACTATCAACATGATAACGAACATTCTTCCGCCGGGATGAAGGGTTTGCACCTCACCAAACCCGACTGTCGAAATGGTGATAACAGTCATATACAGTGAATTCATGATCGACATATTTTCGATAGTCGCGAATCCCATGGTTCCCCCGACTATCAGTATCAGCATGATAATAATGGATATGGCCAGTTTTCTGGTTGGCGTGATTATCTTTTCCTGCATTTAAAAATGATATTCCAGATGGCCGCGTAATGCAATAAAAAACATTCCTTTTCAAATTGGCAAAAGCGCCGCGGCTCTTGTTTTTCCAGCCAAATGCCTTATATTCGGGGCCGATTTTATAATGGATAAGATGTTATGCCGGATGGTTGTTATTATATTACTCCTCTCGAAAACCCCTATTTTAATATGATGTTCGATGAATGGCTGTTTGACCGTTTAAAGACAGATTCCCGATCGCCCCGGGCCGTTCTCCGCCTTTACAGCTGGGATACAGCGGCCGTGACCATCGGTTACAATCAAAATCTCGAGAAAGCGGTTGATTTTACCCTGCTTGACAACAGAATTCCCGTCATTCGCCGGATTACCGGTGGACGGGCCATTTACCATGATCCATCGGAACTGACTTATACGGTATTATTGGATCTTGGGATTTTCCCGCCGCCAATGCGAACGCTTTCTCGGACCGCGCGGCAAATTTCCGAAGCGATCTCAGATATGCTTGCAGTTATTGGGCTTAAGGCCATTTTTGCGAAATCCTCGGAGCGAGCTTTTATGGAAACTACTCGCGCCCGGAAGAAATCGTGCTTTGATTCGGTTTCAAGATATGAAATTATATCCGATGGATCGAAAATTGCCGGCGGCGCTCAGAGGAGGATCGGATTGGCCTTAATACAGCAGGGTTCAATCAAACTCAATGGCATCAGTCGCTGTGATGCTATCGGTCAGGCAGTTGATGGTGACGAAGTATCTGAATCCAATGGGGGGAAAATATATACGATTGGGCAGATTGAAGGCCTGTTCGGGCAATCATTTTCGGAAAAATTCGGGATAAATTTCAGAATTGAAGTCATTTCGAAAGAAATCCGGGGAAAAATCGCTCGGGGGACTGCCGGCTTTAAGGAAAAATGCCTGAAAAAGCGTTAAATTTTTAAACGGAATGGATTGTTTTTAAGTCTTTTAAATGTATCCGCCGGGAAACATTTTTGTCGAGGGAAAAAGACAAAAAATCACTTGACTTGGACCTCGTTTTCTGGCTATGTTATACGCTTGTAAGAGTTTTTGAGTTTTAAAGGGAGGTGTGCGGAAACTTTATAACGCTAAAGAAGCGGCCGCCTTTAGGTCCTCACAAGATGCCGCGGGTCAAGGGCTTAAATTCACTTATTTAGATATATGTTAATGTGGTTGGGAAATAAGTTAAACAAGGATATAAGGAGGAATGGGTAATGATGGGAATGCCCAGAAGAGCGCTGTTTATTATCACGGTGTTTGCCGGGCTGTTAATACTATCGTCTCTGGCCTTTGCCGGGTCCACCGGCAAAATCAAGGGCGTTGTCACCGATAAAGATACCGGTGAACCGATTCTTGGGGCATCAGTGATGATTATGGGAACCAACCAGGGTGCCATGACGGATCCCGATGGTAAGTATATGATTGCACTGGTTCCCCCCGGTGAGTATATATTAAAAGTGACATCGATTTCATATGGTGCAGTCGAGGTCGAAGGCGTTATCGTCAGTACCGACCTGACCACCGATCAAAATGTCGAGATGCGGAGCGCCCTTGAAGACCTCGGGATTGTCGTTAAGGTCAGGGCGGACCGTGACATTATCGACAAGCATGAAGTCTCCAGTACTTTCAAGATGAGTAAAGAGGAAATCAAAACCCTGCCGGTGCAGAATGTCGACCAATTGTTGCAACAGACAGCCGGCGTGGTCACTACCAACGAAGGCGAAATCATTATCCGCGGCGGTCGTGTCGGCGAGGTTTCATACATCCTCGACGGTGTAACCATCAACGATCCGCTGGGTGGTGTCGGTACCATGAGCCTTGGTCTTTCCCTGACCTCCGGCTCGATCCAGGAAATCACCATTATCAAGGACGGTTTCGATCCCGAATATGGTAATGCGCTTTCCGGTATCGTCAAAATTTCCACGCAGACCGGGTCGGCCGAAAAGACCAATATGAGTGTTCAGTACATAACCGACGATTTCGGTAACAGTACCCTCAATGAATACTCCGAGAATTATGATAATATTTATTGTACATTGAGCGGTCCGGACCCGATTTTAAGCAAGCGCATCATGCCTGCCCTCGGTTTACATTTTCTTGAGGACAAGGAGGTTACTTACTTCCTGTTTGCCGAGGTAACCAAGACCGGAACGCCCTGGAGTTATGATGAATACGCCAGTCCGACTCAGCCGTTGAGGTATGACTATTTCAATCTGCTGGGAATTCGGATTCCGGAGCGTCAGCAGAATGATTACAATATCAATGCCAATATTCTGATGAAGCCATTGCCGAATCTGAAAATGATCTTTTCCTACAAATCATCGGTTTTACGATATACTGATTTTAGCTGGGCATTTCGATATACGCCCAATACGGCCGATGTTGTTGAAACGAAATGGCAGACTTATGCCATGGAATTGACTCATCAGCTTTCGCCCAACATGCATTATTATTTGAAGGCTTCCTATTACAATCGCGATGTCTGGAGCCGTCCCGGCGATCCCAATAATCCGGGGCAGGGACTGGATCCCGATGATTTTCTGCAGTACAGTGAATTCGAGAGATATGACGATTTGAACGGTAACGGCGTTTATGATGAGCCGGAACCGCTGATCAATATGTTCGAGGATTCAACTCTGTATGGATCCGATTTGGCCGGCCCGCAGTATACCGACGAAAACAATCCGCTTTATGTGGATATCCAAACGGGCAATACTTATGTGGCCGATTTTCGATTCAACGATGGTTCCTTCGGCGATAATATGGAAGGTGAGCCCTATATTGATCTGAATGGAAACGGTCAGTGGGATAAAGGAGATTATCTCTACGATACCAATGGAAACGGTAAGCTTGATAAGGATCGGATGGATAATATCAATGAACATAATGCGGAACCGTACGAAGACGGTGATGTCAGTTTAGGTGAGCCGTTTACCGATGTGAACAATAACGGCCGTTATGATAAGGATATTGATATTTTCATCTTGTCGGCCGATCCGGAGGACAACCAGGATCTCGATCGAAGCTCCGGTTATACCTCTCCTGATGAAACCTGGTCCCCTGGAATTCCGTATGAAGACCGGAATGGCAATGGTGTTTATGATCCACCGAATTACAAGTACGATCCAGGTGAAAAATTCACGGATTTAAACGGCAACGGTGTCTACGATTACGGCGGAACTTCGACTTTTCTAGATGTCGGTAGTTTTGCCGACGAAACCGTCTGGCACCATCACAGGATTCAGCAGTATGTTGTCGAGGGACGTGTGTATCGCCAACTCGGCAACCATGAAATCAAAATCGGCGCGGAATTGAAGCAGGAATATCTTCTCAAACAGGATATCCGTTCTCTCGAACAGCCCTACACCGGGCGTCCGGATGGCGGTCCTTATCCGACAATCGGCGAACTCCGTGATTTTTATAATTATTCGCCGCTTGGCGGAACGTTTTATGCCAGGGATAATCTGGAATATGGTTCTATGATTGCCAGTCTTGGTTTCCGTTACGATTACTTTATTCAGACCGGCGGTCTGGAAGAAGTGGCTCGTAATGATGATCTTAGCAGCGGCATTATTCTGGGTGACAGAAATAAATTGTCGCCGCGAATCGGGTTCTCATACCCTATTTCGGATAAGGCCAAGATTCATTTCAATTATGGCCATTTTTATCAGTTGCCCAGTTATTCATATATGTATGACCGTAATACCACGGCGGCTTCCGCCAACGATGTGGTCGGGAATTACAATCTTGATTATGAAAAGACGATTCAATATTCCTTCGGGGTTAAATACGCCATGTCGGAGGATTATTCGATCGATATTTCCGGTTACTTCAAGGATGAATTCGACAAGATCAACAGCTCCCTGGTTAAGCTGGGCGGTGGTGCTCTCCAGATTCAACAATATCAGAATCGGGATTATGGCCGCAGCCGCGGGTTCGAGGTTACCATCGAAAAACGCGGGGGGCGCCTGATTAATGGTGAAGTGAATTATACCTATGCCTTTGCCTATGGAAAGCAATCGCAAAGCCGAACCGACTATTTCGATGAGTTTTATCTGAATCGCGAACCGCTATCGGAGAAGCCGCTTGACGATGACATCCGACATCAATTCAACTGCGGAATCCAGCTGGTTATCCCTGAAACCATGAAACCAAAAATGTTCGGGATCCGGATCCCCAATGGATGGACTTTTGCGGTACAGGGTAAATTCCACACCGGCAAGCCCTTTACTCCTTCGAAGGAATATCCGGGTATGACCGTGGATGCGGGTGTCGATATCGCGGAAAATTCATTACGGATGGGATCAGTTTTAAACTTTGATGTTCGTTTTGAGAAGTACTTTAAACTCGTCAGCTTAAATTGGAGATTTATTGTCTGGGTTGACAACCTGCTCGACAACAAAAACGTGGCCACGGTTAATACCGCAACCGGTCGTGCCGATACGGGCCAGAATGACGGCACCAATGTTCTTGGCGGCACCGAGTATGATCGTAACCCATATTACTGGCAGTATGGCCGTCAAGTAAAAGTCGGTCTCCAGGTCAGTTTGTAAATACGGGACTTTATAGCAGATAGAGGAGACGGTGCGGATGAGATTAAATAAATACAAAATATGCTGTCTGATAGGAGCTGTGATGTTTCTATTGCCGACCCTGGTTTTTTCCCAGGCCAAGGTCGGAACGACCGGCGTCAACTTCCTGGAACTGGGTGTTTCGGCCCGGGCCATGGGTATGGCGGAGGCCTTTACCGCCGGTGTTACCGATGCCTCGGCCGTCTATTATAATCCGGCCGGGTTAACGTATGTTTACGGTTCGGAAGTGATGCTAACCCACATAGATTTACCGGCCGGAATCAACTATGAATTCGCGGCTTTGGCCATGCCCTCGGAAAGATTGGGCGGGGTAATAGGAATTGGGGTGTATGCGCTGGGAACAGGGGATATCCTCCGGACGGATTATCCGTACCCGCAGGGGATTGATCAGAGCGGGAATAAGCAGTACTTCTCGGCCGGCGATGTGGCCGTGGGTGTCAGTTACGGACGTTTTTTAACCGATAAGTTTTCGATCGGATTTACGGTGAAATATTTACAGGAAAACCTGGAAACAAGTAAAGCTTCAGGCTGGGCGGCCGATGTCGGAACCTGCTACAATTCCGGCTATCGGGATTTTAAGATTGGAATGATGATTTCCAATTTCGGCCCGGATATGAAGCATATCCAGGAGGATTTTCCTCTTCCGATCAACTTCAAATTCGGGGCCTCGATCAATGTTCTCGACAATGACAATCACCTGGTTACTTTTGCGGCCGAAGGTGGTCATCCATCCGATAATCTTGAAAAGTATAATGTCGGACTGGAGTATCGCTTTCAGGACTATATCAGTCTGAGGCTGGGTGAGAGGTTCAATTACGATTCGGATGGATTCACGGCCGGCGGAGGGATCTGGATTCCCATTGGCGAGGAAACCGATATCTCGGTTGATTATGCCTATCAGGATTTTGGATATTTGAATCAAATCCACCGCTTTTCGATAGGATTTGCGTTTTAATATGGCTGTTACCAAACATGAAAAAGATGGAGGAAATATATGAAGCGGATGCTGGTCATAATGTCCGCCTTGTTGCTGTCGGTATCGGTGATTATCGGAAGCGGGTGCGATCGCGAGATTAAAGGACCGGAACGATTCAATATGCTCCCGGAAGTCAAGTTCGTCAATATTCCGGCGGCCGGGGCGAAGTTTTCGGCGGATACTCCGCTTTACTGGTATGGGACCGATGTCGATGGTTTCATTGTCCAATTCCGTTATGCTGTTGTCGAGAGCGTGGTCGTGGGTGATGACCCGCTGACGTATATCGAGACGGCGGCGGAATCATCGATTGACTGGATTGTTCTGGATGTTGACGTGAACGATCCTCAGACCAATGATGAGGTTAAAATGTCGGCGGATGTATCCGACCCGGTCAGGAAGTATGTGGCCTCGTATGTATTTGTTCAGGCCATTGACAATCTGGGCGCCAAGTCGGTGTTCAATTCGGACAATATGCGGATGTTTTTCAAGAACAATCATTTTCCCAACACGTCGATTTCTTCGAGAAACATTAGTGATCCTTATGTTAATGCCACGACAACATCAGGGGTATTGCAGGGTGTAACCATATCCTGGAGCGGTTCGGATGAAATCGATTATCCTCGTAATGCACCGCCTTTTGAGTTCCAGTGGAAATTCTACGGGCCGTTTACGGATGCGGAGATGGATTTGATCGATTCGGTGGCTATTTTGCCGGTGTTTACCGATATTTACGGTGATTTTTATTATCTTGGTGATTATTACCGGGTAATCAGCAAGATTGACACGACCATTGCCGGGGATCCACCCGATACCACCATTGATACCACCTACAATGAGATTCTGGTGGACACCCTGGGTCGCGGCAATCCGTATGGCGAGTGGAATGATTTTCTTTATCTGGACACTATTGCGGAATACGATTTGGATAAATTGATTGAGGAGTCCTATGATCCTCTGACCGGGGAACCGTGGGTGTCCGACCAGTCGGCGCAGATATTTGATGTTTATCGTGATGCGCCGGTGTCGGATACTACCGAGCAGTATAACTTTTTGATCTGGTGTCAATCGCGAGATGATTCGAAGGTTCCCGATCCGGTTCCGGCCTATAAATGGGTTTCGGTTATCAATCCCAAATTCGAGCGGGATGTCATAATTATTGATGCAAGTGCATATAAATCAAATACATCAGGTTTCTGGAACTGGCCAGTTTTCCCGCAAAAGGTGAAATCTGGAGCCACCTGGTATGCTGATACCACCAAACCGGTAGTCCGGGATGTTTTTGGGGCAATGATCGATGACTGGGCCGGTTATGATGCTTTTAATTCGGATTCCCTTCTACCGGATGCCGTGTATGAACTGGATGATGGAGGCACATGTACTGAATTATTGGAAAAGTATGGAGTTACTCAGGATTACTATCCAATAGCGAAGTTGACCAGATGCGAAGATAAAGGTTTCCCCCCCGTACTCCTTAGAGATATTCTTAAACACAAGATTGTTATTCTTATTAAAGATAATTCGGGTGGATCACTGCAAATGAATAGCCATGTGATGCTATCGATTATGGATGGTCTTAATGCCGGGATGAGTTGTCTTTCGATGATTCGCGCTCCCTTTATGGATTTTTTTTATGATACAACCTCAGGTGGTTTATATCAGGAGGTTCCGGCGATATACCAGGCCTATTTCGGAATCCAGAGGATGTGGCATACTGGCTGGCAGGGGCAAGTAAATTTTAGTAATGATGACCGTCGCCGGATCGAAGATTTTGTCGGTGCAATTCCATTGACAACAGCTGGAGACGGTTTACCATATTTGCCGATTGATACGATTCTACTGGTAAATAGATACCTCTGGATGCCGGGGTTTGGTTACCTCCAATATGATTATTATTGTCCTGAAGATAGCAGTATTATACTCGGTGCTCTGCCGGAAGTTGGTTTTGTGGAACGGAATCTGTACGCCGACCCACTTTATCTCTATCAATCGAAATATCTCGATTCGACACCGCGTCTTATTGAAAAGTGCGGAATACCCGATGTCAGGTTTGGACATGAAGCTAAATTCAATGGAACGGTAGTTGCGGTTAGATATAATACAGGTCTTTTCCGGACGTCACATTTTTCGTTCTCTCTTCTGCCGATTGATCCCGATTCAGCTCAGGAAGCCTTCAGTACCATTATGGATTGGCTGGCCGTTCAGCCGTTTATCCAGACTGGCAAAATTGCTCCGGGAGCGGCCAGGGTTGATGTGGAGGGATTCAGGAGACTTACCGACGAGATGCATGAACTCAAGAAGCAGGGTTTGCTTGGAAGTATGCTGGATAATGTCGGATCTGATGATTAATTGATTCAGGATTCAAAACCGGCCGGGGATTATCAATGTCCCCGGCCTTTTTTATGGCTGTTGGTTGATAATCGCCCGAATGATTTCGTTGTCGGGGAATTTATTCCGGGCGATATGGATAATATCAAGGGCCTGATCGCGGCGTCCGGTCATCAGGAAGGCATTATATAAATTGATATAGGCCTCGGCCAGATTGGAATCGAGGGCGATGGCCAGACGGCTTTTTTCAAGAGATAAATCCAGACGGTTTTGAAGTCCATAGATATATCCCAACTGATAGGCCGCCCGGGCTTTGAGTTTCAATATTGTCCTGTTGCCATCGGGAGAATATCCGAAAGCGCGATCATCGGTTTCAATAGCTGGTTCGCCGGTTTCCATGACATGATTGAGATAATCAATGGCTCGATCAAAATCTTTCCACTGGCTCAGGACAAGGCCGGCTTCGAGATCTACCTCGGTATGAGATTCGGGAATTCGATTAATTCGCTCCAGAGTACGATTGAAGAGCAAAGTATCGTTTACAACCGCGCTGAGACGAAGCAAAATCAAGTATGGATCATCGAAATATGGTTTCAGTGAAATGGCTCGCTCGGCCATCCTGCCGGCATTATCGTAATCATGCCGGGTGAAATATAGCGAGGCCAGATCGGCAAAGGCACGGGCATTGCCGGGCTCAAGCTCCAGTTCCCGTCGGAGATAAAACTCAGCGGAGTCACCCCGGCCTGTTTTAAGAAAGGCCGCTCCGAGATTGAGATTGGCATCGGGATAACGAGGATCATCACTGAGTGTCATGCGATAGTAATCAACAGCCCGCTCCATATCGCCCAATGCGAGATAATAATTGCCTTTGCTGAAAGCCCCCCCGGCGCGGCTGTCATGACGCATGCGATAGAAATTGGTTTGGGAAAGGGTGAATGCAATAATTGCCGCTGTCACGGCAATGGCGGGATATTTTAAATTGGACCGATGTTTTATTGATGCGAATATCGATTCAAGGCCAACCCCGCCAAAGATTATTATTAATGGAATGACCGGCAGGCGGAAACGGGCATTTATGAAGAACAATGATATTAACAAAAAATACCCGACGATAAGGAGGAAAACCATTTTTATTTGTGGCATAATCCCGCCAAGAGCAAACAGGAAAATTATCCCGGCCGCCGCCAGACTCAGGATAAAGCCGTAATTTAACGGAATTATTCTTAAAATCAGGAAACCATCGAAAAAAGCACTTATATTTTTGTTGTTCGAGACCTCGAAATCATTCATGCAATAATAGAGTTTTTTGGCGTACAATTTAATAAAGTCTATTTTGTTATGAGTAATCCAGTCAATAGCCTTTGAGGTCCAGAATGCCGAAACCCCGGAGGGCTTAAGTGACCGGCCTGTCTCCTTTTCGGCCAGATAATTAATATCGCTGATCTGCCAGCTGTTGCCGTATGGGGGCGGCAGGGAAGCGGTCAAGCCATCGGAGGAAGCATTGTTGCCGATATAGAAATTAATTCCCCCCGAGGAAGATATCAACACGAAATCATTGCCGACAATCTTATTCCTGATGGTGATCGGGGCTATAACAACAATCATCAATAAAAATGTAATGGCAATTCCGAGCAATACCGACCTGATATTTTTGCTGTCGAGGATAATCCAGATCAGGTAAAGAGGAATCAGGCCAAGAATGAGGGGTCGCGTGATGGCGGCGAATCCGAGAATTAAACCAAGAAAAACATAGTGATGATATTTTTTATTTTTCGGACTACTGATAAGGATCAGGATTGACAGCTCGAAGAATAAGGTGAACAAGTTATCGACCAAAAGCTCGCTTTCAAAAAAGATGGCGATCGGATAGAGGGCATGGATCAGTGCGGCCATCAAACCGACCGGGCGATTGAAAAGCCTGCGGCCGATCAGGTATGTCAGAAAGACAGAGATAAGGCCGACCAAGTGACCGAAAATCCTTGCGGCCAGAAGCGATGGTCCGGCGATGGCATAGATTAGCCCCAGGATGTAAATGTAAAAAGGCGCCCGGAAAAAAACCTGATCTCCGATAATATTGCCGAAAGCAATCGAAATGGCCCAGCGATGATGGAAAAGCGAATCAACTACCAGTTGATTCCATTCCGGGCTGTTATAGTATTCCATCAGAAAAATCAGTCGAATCAATCCGGCCAATATCAGGATGAGTATTATGGGATGTTTTTTAAGAAGTCCCGCAAGCCGTTTCATATCCCCAAAATAATCAACAATCAGTTTCAAGACAACAAAGAGATTAATCTGCAAGGAAGTTCTCACTTGCATATCATCTCACCGATATGCAAATCCCAGGAAATCGAATGATCCTGCTGTGCATATTTCGCCCGTTTTTAGGAAGAAACGTAAGTCATGGCCGGGCAATGAGATAGTGTATCGTCAGGGCTTGATGTGTGAATTTTCCAGCGGTAACATATCATTATTCTTTTGATTTTTCTTCCGGCACGCCGGTTGCGCGATAAGGTTTTGGTTTTATTTGAGGAGACTGAGATGAATCGCTTATCTGCAAAAATATCATGGATTTTGACCAATATCGGTCTGATTCTGATTTCAGCAGGATTGCTTCAGGCGGCTGAATTGTCGCCTTCACTGAACGATATTCTTATTAATCCGATCGAGGACGATTCTCTTATCTCTATTATTATCTTTGTCGATGATGATGCGGGTCGCGATTATGCCGCCAGGACTTCGACTATGCCGGGAATGACTCTGAAAGAACGGCATTTTAATGTTATTGAGAATCTTAAAGCGGCCAATCCGGCGGCGACTCAGAATATAAAAAACGAAATTCTGGGAATTTATCCCGTGGCGAATATTCGCAGTTATTGGGTTGCACCGGCTCTTGTTTTCGAGATCCCTGTTTCAAAACTCGACCGAATTGCCGCAATCAGCGGGATTGCATCGATTATTGAAAACGGTCAGGCTGAACTCATCGAACCGGTTGATGAAACTCCGGTTTCGATGACGGCCAAGATGGCCACCGTTTACAGCCATCTGACCGCCCTTAATATTCCAGCAGTGTGGCAGAAGGGCATTACGGGCAAAGGACGGCTGGTGTGTAGTTTTGATACCGGGGTGGAAGGGACGCACCCGGCCCTGAGCAGTAAATGGCGGGGATGGACGACCGGAAGTGAGGCGGCTTTCTTTGCTCCCAATTCGACCGATACCATACCCTTCGATAAGACCGGCCACGGGACGCATACCATGGGACTGATGGTGGGCAGTACCAGAATCGACAGTTTCGGGGTCGCGCCGGGAGCGGAATGGATTACGGCGGCCGTTATCGATCAGGGACAGACTCTGAGCCGCACTATCGAGGATATTCTATTGGCCTTTCAGTGGGCTATGGATCCGGACGGCAATTCGGCTACCATCGATGATATGCCGGACGTGATTTTGAATAGCTGGGGGATTCCGACCTCACTTATGCAGCCCTGCGACCAGACTTTCTACCAGGTGATTGATAATGTTGAGGCGGCCGGGATCGTAACCATTTTTGCGGCCGGTAATGAAGGTCCGGATGCGATGTCACTTCGGATTCCGGCTAACAGGGCCAGCTCCCTGCTAAATTCTTTTGCGGTGGGGGCTATCGATCATACCACCAACACCATCGCCAGTTTTTCCAGCCGCGGACCATCGAGTTGTGATACCACTCAGATCAAGCCGGAGGTTGTGGCCCCGGGCGTTTCGATTTATTCCTCGACCAAAAACAGCAGTTATGTTTTGAAAAGCGGAACGTCGATGGCGGCGCCGTTGATCGCCGGGATGGTGGCCCTGTTCCGTCAGTACAACCCCGATGTTACCGTGTCCGAAATAAAAAATGCCATTCTGGAATCATGCCATGACCTGGGGGCAACCGGGGAAGACAATATGTACGGTCATGGTCTGCCCGATGCCGATCTGGCGCTTCAGTATCTTCCCTCGCCTCCGGCCCCGGATATCTATATCAGCGCCCATTATATCGGGGGCGATAAGATTGCCGATCCCGGCGAGACCTTCGATTTATATATGCGTCTCGAGATTCCTTCCGGGGAGATCGATTCGGTTCAGGCGGAACTGGTTTGTTTTGAAGAAGGGGTTGAAATAATCAACAACCGGACCCTGTTCGTCTTTCAGCAGAAAAACACTTCGGCGGTGAACCTGACGCCGTTTGAGATAAATTTCGCCGACGCCTTTTTCAACGGTCAGAAAATTCCTTTTAAGTTGCTCATAACCTTTCCATACAGTGAGGAAATCGATACTCTGGCTCTGGAAATAACAGTCGGCCATGAACCGGCGGGAAATATGGTTACTCATGTGACACCCAGGCTCGAGGCGACGGTGTCCGATATCGGCCAGATCGGTTATGGAACGGGATCGATATTCCCGGCCGGGGAAAGCGGTTTTACGCTGGATCAGTCCGAAAACCTACTCTATGAAGCCGGTATAATTGTCGGACGGAGCGCGGTGCAGTTATCATCATCGGTGCGCGACACCCAGGCTTATGCCTATGAATCGGATTTCTCGCCGCTCCAGGAATTGGCAACCAGTTATCCCGATATTGACGGCGGTTTCCGGAGTTATTGCCGGATGGTTGATACCGAATCCGATCTTCCCTTGCCGGTATCGATTTCGCAGTCGATGTCGAGTTATAATGATTCGGGCAATGATAATTTCATCATTATTAAATATTACCTGGTGAATAATACCCTTACGGCCATGAACAATGTCTATTTCGGTTTCCTGGCCGATTTCGATCTTGATGACAGCGGTGACCGGGTCGGTTTCGATACCGGAAGCGATATGGTTTACCAGACGGGCGATGGCCTTTATACGGGTTTGCTTCCGCTGACGAAATATAACGGCATCTTATCCATGAAAAACGACGGCGGCAAAATCGGACTGGATAGACAGACCAAATTCGCCTATATTTCTTCTGAAGGAATTCTAATCGATGATACTGCTGACGCTGATTTTATGACGATTGTGTCTTTCGGACCTTTTAATCTGGCTTCGGGCGATTCGGTGGAAGTCGCCCTGGCGATGCTGGCCGCGCGCGGTATGGATGAACTGGTGTCTTCAGTCAATCGGGCCATTGACCGTTATACAGGATTCACCGAGGTTCAGGAATCACAGGGAATATTGCCGGCCAGTTTTGTTCTGGATCAGAATTATCCCAATCCGTTTAATCCCACAACGACCATTGCCTTTGAATTGAACCGAACCTCAAAGGTCGAATTGACCATCTTCAATACACTGGGGCAAAAAGTCCGGACGCTGTACGACGGTGTGGTTACGACCGGGTACCATGAAATTACCTGGGACGGGCGCAATTCCGGGGGAGAGGAAGTCGGTTCGGGGATTTATTTCTATCGCTTAAGATGCGGTTCCAGCGTTGAAACCAAAAAAATGATGCTGATAAAATAGATGGACTCAGATCCAAAAATTAAAATTATAATTACTCGCGGGATATGAATAATGAGTACAGTCGTTAAAATTGGAATATCGACCCTGGTGATCATGCTTGCTGTCATGATCGGGGTAGAAGTTCACGCGGTTCAGATTACTCCGGAGGCGCGTGAGAAACTCGAAATAGACGGTCTTTTGCAGGATTACATTACGATTCTCCGGGATGCCAAGACGCTTGGCCTTAATAGCGCCGGGGAAATTGACCGGCCCAGACGTATGGCTACCTCGAGTGATGATGTCGATACCCTGACTATCATGGTCCTGCTGGTGGATTTCGCCGATAGCGCTTACACCGCCGGCGATGTGGCCGGAACCGTGGCCGAGTTCGATTCGATTCTATTTTCCACCGGAAGACTCAATCCGACCGGTTCGATGACCGAGTACTATCTTGAAAATTCTTATGGTAAAATGCTTATCAAGGGGCAGGTTTATGGCTGGTTGAGAATGCCGCGCCCGTATTTCTATTATGTGGATGGGCAGGGGGGGATAGGGAGTATTTTCCCGACCAATTCTCGCGGGCTGGCCTATGATGCCATCAATGTGGCTGATTCGGTCGGTATCGACTTTTCCCTGTTCGATACTTATGGTCCTTCCGGTATGCCGGATGGTGAAATTGACGGTCTGGCAATCGTTCACGCCGGTCCGGGAATGGAATTAACCGGGAATCTCAATGATATGGCTTCACATAAATGGGATCTTGGTTCCTACGCCACTTACAAGGATGGCATTTATATAAATGAATACACCATCCAGCCGGAAGAATATTACAGCAGTGCCTCACTTTCTCCGATCGGGGTATTCTGTCATGAGTTTGGTCATGTGCTGGGCTTACCGGATTTATACGATATCGATTATGATCCATCGACCTCAGCCGGGGTCGGTCTCTGGTCGGTTATGGGAACAGGAGTTTATAAGGGGGCCGGTCGGATTCCATCGCATTTCGATGCCTGGTGCAAGACTTTCCTTGGTTTTGTCGATCCGATTGAAGTTTACTCCAATTTAACCGATGTTGAGATTCCACAGGCAGAAAATAATCCGGTGGTATATCGGCTCTGGAAGAATGGTGTTTATGGACCGGAGTACTTCCTGGTTGAGAATCGGCAGAAAACGGGATTTGATTCCTTATTAATTGGGGAGGGGTTGCTGATTTATCATGTCGATGACAATGCTACTTTTAATAATACTAATGTCAACCGTTACCATGTGGCGGTGGAACAGGCCGACGGGCAGTATCAACTGGAATATGCGGCCAATAACGAGGGGGATCCGGGCGATCCCTGGCCCGGCTCAACAGCCAAAAGGTCGTTTGATGATCTGACGGTTCCGAGCAGCCGGGGTTATGGAAATGTCATCACCGAAGTGGCGGTCTGGGATATCTCCGACTCGGATTCACTGATGACGGCCAATCTTGATATTGAATGGTCAAGGCCGAATCTGGAGTTGTACACTTACGATTTTTCAGATGAGAATCTCAACGGTTTGCTTGAACCGGGAGAGATGGTGGAGTTTCATTTCCAGATAAAGAATTACTGGTTGACAGCCGGGGATGTTACGGTCTCCATGACTTCCAATGATCCCGGAATAATATTCAGCACTCCTTCGGTCGATCTGGCATATTTTCTTGGCGACGGTTACGTCACCAGCAGTACGGCACCGATTATTATGGAAATTCCGGATACGTTGACGCCAACCTTCGATTCCTTTTATGTTCATATCGAAAGCGATGGCGGAAATTTCGATTTCAATATCGAGCAACAGGTCGGCAAAGCGCAGATCCTGATTGTCGATGATGACCGGGGATCGAGTTATGATACTCTTTATGTCGGCGATCTGTACCGTCGTCTGATCCCGGCCGATATCTGGCATAAGGCCACTTCGGGGACGCCGCCGGCCGTTGTCTTAAATGATTATGAAATGGTTTTCTGGTTCACCGGAGATACGTCTCTTGATCTTCTGCAAACCAACGATATAAATGCCATCCGGCAGTATCTCGATAACCAGGGCAAACTGTTTCTGACCGGGCAGGGTTTAGCCGGTGAACTTCATGCCGAGGATTCGGCTTTCCTCGAAAATTATCTGCACGCCCGATATGTTTCCGATCTCTTTTCTCCTTTCCAGGATGGTGTCGATGGGTCACCGATTGGCAACGGACTGCAGATAAGATATTACAGCGATGCCAACCAGATCTATACCTGGGCCGAAAAAATCGAGCCGGTTAATGGAGCGGTACCGGTATTTCATTATCGCTATTATACCGATGGTTACACCTCGTTGAGTTTTGCCGGTTCGTACAAGGTGGTTTTCTTTGACTGGGGTTATGAGGGAATCGATAATAATTCCTCCAAGTTCGATGGTCGCGATACCGTCCTGGCGGGCATTCTTAATTTCTTTGGAGATTTCACTACGGCCTTAAACGACAATGAAGATGATGTTTTATTACCGCGGAATTTTGAATTGGGCCAGAATTATCCCAATCCGTTCAATCCGACCACCACTATCAGTTACACTATCCGGCAGAGCGATAGCCATCAGATGTCCAACACCGTCTTGACCATATTTAATCTTCTGGGGCAGGAAGTCAGAACCCTGGTCGATCAGCCCCAGCGTCCGGGCAATTATCAGGTAGAATGGGACGGCGCCGATAACAACGGTTTTCAGGCGGCCAGCGGCATATATTTCTATCGCCTGAATCACGGGAATGACGCTGAAACGAAAAAAATGATGCTTCTCAAATAAAACCATATATTTCAACGGAAGTATCTTAAGGGGCCGCCCGATATCGGGGCGGCTTTTCTATTTAAAGTATCATTTGACAGGGAGGTCATAACCGGTTAGATTCAACATTCTAACAGGGAAAGTCATATGAGCAGTCGCTATTTAATCGGACAATATCATCCGTCGGAGTCATGGGGGCATCGGCTCGATCCGCGAGGAAAGTTGTGGTTAGCCGTTTTTCTTATGGTGATATCGGTTTTCACCTCATCGGCGCTTTTTTATGTTTGTTTGATAGCCGGCCTGATTATTCTTTTATTGATCTCTGATATATCACCGGCTATGATCGCCCGGAATATCCGTCCGTTTATAATCCTGGTGGCTGTGACGGCCATATACCATTTGTTATTTTCGGCCCGTAATACCGACACGTGGTTTACGATCTGGGGATTTCGATTGACCGAGGGAGGAATAAATCTGGCTCTTTCGTTTTCCCTGCGGGTGCTGGTTTTTGTGGGAGTGGCCTTTTTCATCTCCCTGACCACCATGCCGGCCGATCTGGCTCAAGCCATGGTTGGGTGGCTGAAACCGCTAAGAAGGATCGGAGTGCCGGCCGAAGATATCGGTTTGATTATATTTATTGCCATGCGTTTTATTCCGGTGCTGGCCGAAGAATTCGACACTATCAAAAAGGCGCAACAGGTCCGAGGGGTAGATTTTGCCGGAGGGTTAATTAATCGAGCCCGTAAAATGGTTTATCTGCTTATTCCGGTATTCCAGTCGGCCATTCGACGGGCAGACGATCTTGCTATAGCTATTGAAGCACGCGGTTATGTCAGCGGTCAGGCTCGTAGTTCTTATATGCAATTCAAATGGCGGGCGGCGGATATTGTTTTTCTGGTGACAGGTACCATGGCGGTTACAGCCCTGTTTATTCTGACGAGGATCTGAAAAATATGGCGGAGAAAAATATTCGACTTGAAATTCAGTACAACGGAACCGATTATTCAGGCTGGCAAGTTCAGAAAAACGCGGTGACCATCCAGGCTGAAATCGAGGCGGCCATTAGAAAGGTTACCGGACTTAAAGTCAACCTGGTGGCGGCGGGAAGAACCGATGCCGGTGTCCACGCCCTGGGCCAGGTGGCCAGTTTCATAATTGATCATTATCTGCCTCCGGAAAAATACCGGCAAGCGTTAAACTTTTATCTCCCTGAATCCATTTTGATTACGTCAGCCAGTGAAGTTGACTTGTCGTTTCATGCCAGGAAATCCGCCCGCTGGCGGGAATACCGCTACCTTATTGGACTTGAAAAATCGGCGCTTTATCGTCAACTTCGCTGGGAATATCTGTATCCGCTGGATATTGAGCGGATGAATGCCATTGCGGCCGAAATTATCGGGCGGCATGATTTTTCGGCTTTTTGTGTGGTTTCTTCTTTGAAGGAAAATAACGATTGCGAGGTTATTTCCAGCGGCTGGAAAGAAAATGGCTCTCAGTTGATTTTTGAGATTCGGGCCAACCGTTTTCTGCATACCATGGTCCGATCGTTAGTCGGGTCGATGGTGGAAGCCGGGAAGGAGAAGGATTACTTGACATTAAATGACTTTCGGGATATTTTGCAATCCTGTGACCATAGAAGAGTAAAAGCAGTTGCCCCGGCGCGCGGATTGTACCTGACGGCGGTGGGTTATTAACTTTTTGAGGTGTTTTTAATGAAGATTTTTATTGATACGGCCAATCTGGATGAAATCAGGCAGGCCAACGATATGGGAATTCTGGATGGGGTGACCACCAACCCATCTTTGCTTGCCAAGGAAAATATGCCCTATCGTGAGCTCCTGACCGAAATTTGCCGGGTGGTGGAAGGCCCGGTCTCGGCCGAAGTGGTGGCCACCGATGCCGTTGGGATGCTTCGGGAAGCCGATGAGTTGAGCTCAATTGCCAAAAATATTACGATCAAGATCCCCTCCACCCGCGAAGGTCTGGTGGCTATAAAAAAACTGACTGAAAAGGGTATTATGACCAATGCCACCCTTTGTTTTTCGCCATTGCAGGCGCTTCTGGTGGCCAAGGCCGGGGCCACGTTCGTATCCCCGTTCGTGGGTCGGCTCGATGATATCCACCAGCCCGGGATGGACTTGATCGACCAGATTGTTGCCATATACGGCAACTATGGTTTTGATACCGAGGTCCTGGTGGCATCGATAAGGAATCCGGTCCATGTGGTCGAGGCCGCCCTGATGGGTGCTGATGTTGCCACGATCCCATTTAAAGTCATCGATCAATTGATGAAACATCCCCTGACCGATATCGGTCTGGCCAAATTCCTCAAGGATTGGGAGAAGGTAAACAAAGGATGATTGCGCGTTATACGCTGCCTGAAATGGGTCATCTCTGGTCGGAGGAGTCGAAATTCCGTCACTGGCTCGAAGTCGAGATAGCTGTCTGCCGCGCCATGGCGGATATGAAGATGGTTCCCCGGAAGGCTCTTGACAACATAGTCAAGAAGGCCAATTTCAACATAAAACGGATCAATGAAATCGAGGCGGAGACCAACCACGATGTTATTGCCTTTTTAAGTTCTGTTGCGGAATTCGTCGGGCCCGACGCCAGATATATTCATTTCGGGATGACATCATCGGATATGCTGGACACGGCCCTGTCACTTCAAATGAAGAAGGCGGCAGGTATAATCGATAAAAAGCTGGGCGAGGCTATCAGCAGAATTAAGAAACTGGCCTTAAAATACAAAATGACTCCGATTATCGGCCGGACTCATGGCGTGGCGGCCGAACCAACAACATTGGGGCTCAAGTTTGCTGTCTGGTTCACGGAACTGGAGCGGGCAAGAGAGCGATTCAGGACTGCGGCTGATCGTATGTCGGTCGGGGCGATTTCGGGCGCGGTCGGCAATTTTGCCAATATTGATCCCGCAATCGAGGCAAAGGTCTGTAAGCTGTTGAAACTTGAGGTGGACAAGGTCTCGACCCAGGTAATTCAGCGGGACCGTCATGCGGAATATATCACTGCCCTGGCCATTCTTATGAGCAGTGTCGAAAAAATCGGCACGGAAATCCGCAATCTTCACCGGACCGAAATCGGCGAAATCCAGGAGGGTTTTGCCAAAGGGCAGAAGGGCTCCTCGGCTATGCCGCATAAGAAGAATCCAATCACTGCTGAACGGCTGTCCGGAATCGCGAGACTGATACGGGGATATGCCGTGACGGGCATGGAAAATATTCCACTCTGGCATGAACGCGATATTGCCCACAGTTCCGCCGAACGGGTCATTATTCCCGATGCTACTATTCTGGCTGATTATGGTCTTAAATTATTGAATGATATTCTCAGCCGTTTGGTTATCAATAAAGGCCGGATGCTTGAAAATATTTATCGCAACGGCGGGATTGTCTTTTCCCAGAGGCTGTTACTTAAACTGACCGAAGCTGTCGGTAACCGTGACCAGGCTTATCGGTTAGTTCAACGCCATGCCATGATAGCGGCGGCAGAAAACGGGAAATTCGACGAGTTGGTCAGCCATGACAAAGAAATATCGAAATATCTTTCGGTCGAAGAAATCGGTGAATGTTTCGATATTTCATATTATTTTAAAAATGTCGATAAAATATTCCGGCGGGTCTTTGGTAAATGATTGCTTCATATGGCATTAAATTTATCGTGGCGGGCTTTTTTCTAACCCTGACAGCAATTCTTTGGGCAAACTGGAAGGATTCGGTCAGTCTTTTTATTATTTCGGTCTGCCTGGCGCTGTTAACCGTTTTTCTGACCTTTTTTTATAGAAATCCGCCGCGAGATATTCCCGAAGACTCCAATCTCATTCTGGCCACGGCCGATGGCCGGATTCTATCGGTTGAGGATATTGAAAACGAATATATCGGGGGTGCCGGAAAAAAAGTCTCGATTTTCATGTCACCTATTAATGTTCATATTAACCGGATACCTGTTTCCGGCCGGGTGGAATATGTTAAGTATGTTCCGGGGAAATTTTTCCGGGCTTTTCTCGATAAAGCCTCCGAGGAAAATGAGCATAACGAAATCGGGCTTGTCTTCAATGGGGGCCGGTTGATTTTCAAACAGATTGCGGGAATTATGGCTCGGCGAATATCATGTACCGCCGTTGCCGATCAGGAAGTCATAGCCGGGGATATATATGGAATGATTCATTTCGGATCGAGAGCGGAGATTTTTCTTCCGGAGGATGTTGAAGTGCTGGTGTCGGCGGACGATAATGTGTTGGCTGGCGAGACTATAATAGGCCGTTATACAAAGAATTAGGGGTTATATTTAAAGATGCAGGTTAGCCAGTTTAAAGGAATTGTGCCGGGCACATTTACCATGGGAAATGTGGTATGCGGCTTTCTTGCCATATTACATGCCTTCGAGGGTGAGATCACGACAGCCTGCTGGTGGATTATTCTGGCGGCATTTCTGGACGGTCTTGATGGAAAAATTGCCAGGTTGTCAGGTTCCACCTCGAATTTCGGTATCGAACTAGATTCCCTGGCCGATTTTCTTTCATTCGGGATTGCCCCGGCCGTGATTATGTATGTCGTCAAACTCAACGCTATGGGCAAATCAGGTTGGGTGATTGGGGTGGTTTTTATAATGGCCGTAAGTTACCGACTGGCTCGTTTTAACCTCCTGGCTCAGACGGAGGAGAAGAAAAAATTTCTCGGGCTACCATCTCCCGGTGCAGCATTGGCTCTGGTTTCTTATGTCATTTTCTGCTATGAAGTGTTCGGGCAGGTCGAATACAGCCAGTATCTGGTGAGTATGATGCTTCTCTTTTCGGCCCTGATGGTGTCGCAGATTGAATATGATGCCATGCCGGATCGGTTTAATTCCCGTAAAAACAGGATTAAGCTTATTTTTATAATTATTGCAGTTATTGCGGCTCTGGCCCGGCCGCGTGTTTTATTGTTTCCTATCTTTGCCGCATATATTATTATTGGTCTTATCAGAGAGGCTTACCGGTTATTCTATCTTGGCGTTGGCTACGTAAAAAAGCGTCAAGGCGGTGACCGGGATGATGACGGAGAAGATGATGAAGAGTAAAAAGGCAGTAGTCTATGTCAGGCTAAAAGATGGTGTTCTTGACCCCCAAGGGGTGACAATTCAGCGGGCCATTGCCAATATGGGCTACGACATGATTAATTCCGTGAAATCCGGACGATTTTTCGAACTGGAAATCTCGGAGAGTGATGGCCGGATAGAAGCCAGGGTAGAAGAAATATGCAGAAAACTTCTGGCCAACCCGGTGATTGAAAATTTCCGGGTGGAGTACGAGTGAAATGAAATTCGGGGTGGTGACATTTCCGGGATCGAATTGCGATTATGATGCTTATTCAGCGGTGAAACTGATCGGCGAGGAAGTGGAATTTCTCTGGCATCAATCAACCGATCTTAATGGCTGTGATGCCATTATCCTGCCTGGGGGATTTTCATATGGCGATTACCTGCGCTCCGGGGCTATAGCCCGGTTTTCGCCGATTATGAAAACGGTGATAAATTTTGCGGAAAACGGGGGATTGGTAATCGGAATCTGCAACGGTTTCCAGGTCCTGGTTGAATCGGGATTACTGCCGGGGGCTTTGATGAGGAATGATCACCTGAGATTTTCATGCAAATATGTCTATATCCGGGTAGAACGGATTGATAATCCTTTTACGGGAGATTGCCGACTCAATCAAGTTCTTAAAATCCCGATTGCCCACAAGGATGGCAATTATTATAATTTTAAGGGAGACTTGGAGAAATTGCAAAAAAACAATCAAATTCTTTTCCGATATTGCGATCCGGAAGGGAATCTGACCAAAACGAGTAATCCCAACGGGTCGATGGAGAATATCGCCGGGATCACCAACCGGGAGGGCAATGTAGTCGGAATGATGCCGCACCCGGAACGAGCGGTCGAAATGATTCTGGGATCAGCCGACGGGTTGTATATATTCAATTCGGTGAAAAAATATTTTAAGGAGAAGATGAAGTTTGAAAACGCGTGAACTTACGTTTATCGTTGTTGCGCTTCTTCTGGGTGCCATTCTCGGAGGTTTCGTAGGTGAATTGATCGGCTCATTTTTGCCGCCCGGGGCGGCCAAAATGCTTTTTACCAAATCGGTCAATATTGGTTTCGAGACCGCCCGGGTTCAATTGTATTCGTTGTCTTTTACTATCGGCCTGATGTTTAAAATAAACTTTGTGTCGGTCCTGGGCGTATTATTGGTTATAATTTACTTTAGATGGTGGTATATATAAGAAAGTATACCCGAGGAGTATGGCAAAATGTTTGGATTGGGCTGGCAGGAGATGCTTATTATCCTGCTGGTTGTCCTGCTGTTATTCGGTGCCAAAAGACTTCCGGAGATAGCTCAGGGTTTGGGCAAGGGAATCCGGGAATTCAAGAAGGCGGTTAAGGACACCCAGGAGGAGATCAAATCAAGCGTGGATGAATCCGATAAAAAGAACGATAAATCGGAAAAATAAGGCATGGCTAAATTCTCCGAAGAGGATCTAAATAAAATCAGCGCGGTACTGGAACCGGAAAAGATAACCCGGCAGACCGATCATTACCGCCTTAAAATCTCCAACGGCGCTGAGAAGCGTGTCCTGGTTCTGGAAATTTACCCGGAGACATTGCTGGGCAGGGCACGCGGGATGCTGGTCGTTGTTTACACCGGCAACTCGCATCTGCAACTTCACAACTGCTCGGGTTTCGTTGTTTCCGAAGAACTGGGCGAGGTGACCTTTATTACCGAGACAAAAAACCGGCTTTCCGGTCTGGTGGTCGAGAAGGGAGCTTCGTGTTCGCTTTATGCAGGGCTTGATCGGGAATTAATTTCCAGCGATTTCACCAACCTGGGTGTTGAAGTCATGCTTTCGGGGGTGGCTTTATCACTGGCCGAAGATATAATCCAACCAGATAATGATGAAGAAGAAAACTGACGCCCGGTTTTGTCCTTAAACCATAGTCGTCCGTTTGGAAGCAAATGACTCCAGGAAGTCGGCCAGTGCGGTGGAGACTTCTTTGGCCGTCTGGAATCTTTCAGCGGGATTTTTCTTCAGGGCTTTGTCAATAATCCTGTCAAAAATGTGCGGTATGGAATTGTTGACGCTCGACGGCGTTTCGGGATTTTTGTTGACGATATCATAAATGAGGGCGGTCAGATTTTCCCCCCGGAACGGGCGTCGCTGTAACAGCATTTCGTACATAACCACACCGAGGCTGAAAATATCGCAGCGGCGATCAACGGGTTTGCCCTGCAATTGCTCCGGCGAAATATAGTTGGGAGTCCCCATGGCAATTCCGGTTCGGGTCATGGATGAGGAATCGACTCGGGCAATACCGAAATCCATGACTTTTATCTGATAATCCTTCAGGACCATAATATTGGCCGGTTTGATATCGCGATGGACTATGCCCTGATTATGGGCGTAATCAAGAGCGCTGCAGATCTGAGTGATTATTTGAGAGATAATCCGGAAATTAAATTTGGCCTTACGCCGAATCATTTCTTCCAACGTCTGGCCTTCCAGATATTCCATGGCGATATACTGCAGGTTGCCTTCGTTGCCGACATCATATATCGTTACAATATTCGGATGCGAGAGATTTCCGGCGGCTCGGGCCTCGCGGAACAGCCGTTCCTTGAGTTCTTCCAGTTCTTCGGGATCATTGACAAAATCCAGGCGGATAGTTTTCAGGGCAACATTGCGATTGATGGCCGGGTCAGTGCCTTTGTAAACCATGCCCATCGCACCTTTACCCAGATTGCCGACGATTTTGTATCGTCCCAGATTTCTTATCGGATTACTATCCGAGCCGAAATTGATCCGGCTATCAATCGTTGCACTTTTTTCAGATTCTTCCAGAGGCGCGTATCCGCCGCTCCCTTTCTCTTCGGCAGGAACCGGTTCGTCCGGTTGCTCGACGGCTAATTCGGATTCGATGGTCGCCGGTGCCGCTGTCTCCAAATGATCTGTTTCAGGCTTATCTATTCTTGTTTCCATGGCGGCTGAACTCATGACTCCGACTGTATTTGGTGCGGCTGTCGCGGAAGGAATATCATAATGGGCAGTCTTTGTTTCAAAGATTCTGGCAGGTTTCTCCTGCCGGTTTTTTGGCTTTGATATCGGCTCGGCTACAGGGGCCATATTGGCCTCGGACAGGTCCACCTTGGGCAAACGGGCGGCGTCGGATTTATCGCCGATACTGATACGCAGACTGGATAATCTGGCCAGAAATCCTTCATCGAGAAACGGCGATGCCAGAAGCAGGAAAGCCAGTTCCAGGCAGAAGTACAGCGATGGCGTCAGGATTTTATAGGAGTTGAAAAGGACAAAATTCAGATTGGCCAGGATAAAGAGCGATGCCAGGAGAATAATCAGACGATACATGATCGAAACGCGGGGCAGTATGAATGCAAACAGCAGTCCCAGTCCAATCAGAAGGAGAGTGTCCCGCATGGGCGACGAATCGTATCGACTGATAAAATTGGAGTGAATTATATTTTCAATTACATTGGCTGTTTTTTCGGCCGCCGCAAGGTTATCGGAAACCGGAGTCCGATAAAAATCGGATATATATTCGGAGGTAATCGAGATTATGGCCAGTTTGTCCTTCAATTCGTTCGGTTTTACGTGATCAGCCAGAAGGTCGACGGCCGAGATTCGGTTGAATGAACGCCCCGGTTTATTATAATTAATGAAAAATTCAGCATGGTTGTTGATCGGTATTTGAATACCGCCCATCTGAATATATTCGCCGCCGTAGATCTTAATTGATGATGGAGGTATTCCCAGATAGGTTGCTGCAGTCAGCAGGGATACCGATGGATAATAATATCCATCATAGTACATGGCCATCGGTTCCCATCGGACTTTTCGGTCTTTGTCGAAAATACTGTGTTTGAAACCCAGCCCGCTGGCATATTCGCATAAAATATCGGGCGGTAAAAAGACCTTATGGGCCATCAAGGTAGCGTTTTCGTCCAGAACTCCGAGTTCGTTGTTGACCTGAATCGATGACTGATAAAGATATTTGGGATTCGACATCCGGGTGTTCATAAATTCCGCCGGACTGATTTCATAAGGTAGAATCATGTTTTTTATCCAGGATAATTGTCCGGCCAGAATGGCGGTATAGCCGGAGGTGTCCTCATGGGTATCCGCTTCGAAGAGGATATCCAGGAGAATAACTCTGGGTTCCCCGCTCCCCACAGCGGCCACCAAATCGGCAAGGCGGTCGCGATGCCATGGCCATTCGCCGTACTCCCGTAAAGTCGGTTCATCGATTTCAATCTGAACGATATCCTGGGAGAAATTGTCGTCCCCTCGGAAGGAGTACAACAGGTCCTGTATTTTCCATTCAAGCCGCACCAGGGGCGAGAAATTATTTACATACAGAGTCACCACAAAGATGGCAATCAGGAAGCACAACACGTATGAGGAATATTTCTGAAGCATTTTTTGCCTTTCACACGCCGCTGGTCAGGCGATCAATAAGAAAATCGGGTAGATTCGCTTTCCGCATTTTTTCCTGGGTCTTTTTAATGTTATATTCCACCCTTCGGTATTCAATCAGGCTAATCTCTGTCTCGATAATAACATAACCGGCTCTGGGATCATTGTCGCGCGGTTGGCCGACCGAACCTATATTCACTATGTAACGTCGGTTTTTATCACATTCCAGCTTTTCTTTGGTTCTCTGGAGAACCTTGCCGTCCGAATCCAATTCGAAATAAGTCGGCAAATGTGAGTGCCCGACGAAACAGATTGATTCTGAAAAATCGTTGAATGAGACAGCGGCATGTTCGCTGTTCAAGATATATCGCCATTTTTCAGGATGTCCCGGTGATGAATGGACAAGATAATAATCGAGAAAAACCGCTTCCATTTCGAAGTCCGAAAGTATGGTGATGGTCTTCGGTTTAATTTCCGCCTGGGTCCAATCGATTGAAGCCTGAGCGAGCTGGTTGAAATTCTCCGTCGATTCCAATCCCATCGCGGCGTAATCATGGTTTCCCAGAAGTTTGATATCGCAGTGCTTGTCGATCAGGCGGACACATTCGTTGGGATTGGCCCCGTAGCCAACGGAATCACCGAGAAAATGTATTTTTTCAACACCCTGTTTTTCCATGTCACGAAGGACGCTTTCGAGTGCCTCCAGGTTTCCATGGACATCCGATATCAAAGCGACTTTCATTGACTTATCGTCCTTCCACAAATCTGAAAACCGATTTGCCGATCTGGACAATATCCCCGTTTTTCAGAGTCTGGCGGCTGATTTCTTCTCCGTTGACTTTGGTTTTTCCCTTACGCCCCAAATTGACAATCATGAACTGCTCCTGTTCACGGACGATTTTGGCCTGGATTCCTGAAAGAAGGAAACCTTTGGCATGAACATGAACGAATTTCGCTTTACCGATGGTGGTGATGGCATGGTCAATCTGGTATTCCGAGAAATCGACATTCTCCTCACCCAGCAACAGGGAGCCGCCCATGCGATGGACAAGCTCTTTTTCATACTTATCGCGCTGGACCAGGTCATTTTGTTTTTTAGTTTTAAGGACCATGGTTCCATCAAGATGGGCGCCTGATTCCTCCCGGCTGTTTTCACTGTGATAGACCAGAGTATATTTACCGATCACAATTTCATCATTGTCGCGCAGGATTTCTTCGGTGATACGCCGATTGTTGACAAAGGTCCCGTTTAGTGATTCGTTATCGATAATGACGGCCGCATTATCATTAAACTCAATCTGAGCATGCCGACGAGAGACACCCCGGTTTTCAAGAGTAATATCGTTATCGCTGGTACGTCCGATGGTAATACGTTTTTTCTCCGATACAATCCGCTCAATGATTTTGTCCTCGTATTTGACTATAATCTCCGGCATACGGGACTCCTTTCAATATGCTACAAAATTACATTATTATCAGTAAAATAACGGTCACAATGACTGCAATCCCAGATTCTTGTTAACAGCCTTGCTATAAAAAATTGGCTTAATTATATTGTCGGCATGACTATAGGAAACTTGATCCTAAAGGGAAAACTCCTCTTGGCTCCTCTGGCCGGTATATCCAACCGCCCCTTCAGGTTGCTGGCGCGGAAGTATGGGGCGGCATTGTGTTATACGGAAATGATTTCGGCCGATGCAGTGGCCATGAATCAGGAGAAGACCCTTCAGATGATAGATATTTCCAAAGATGAGTATCCTATTGGGGTTCAATTGTTTGGGTCAAAGCCGGAATTGTTGGCCTCAGCTGTCAGGAAAGTGGCCGAATTCCATCCGGACCTGATTGATCTAAATCTCGGCTGTCCGGTCAAGAAAGTAACCAAAAAAAACGGCGGGGCGGCTCTTCTAAAGAATTTACAGCTTTCGGTAGAACTCATGGTTGCGGCTGTCGAAAATGCCCGGGTTCCGGTTACGATAAAAATGCGAACGGGCTGGGAAGCCTCAGATGATGTGTATCTTGAAATCGGCCGGCAAGCCGAAAAAATAGGAGTCGCGGCGGTTACGTTGCATGCCCGAAGCCGCGCCCATGATTACAGTACCAGATCGGACTGGTCGAAAATCGCTCTGTTGAAGCGGGAGCTGACTATTCCGGTCATCGGCAATGGCGATGTCGTGACACCTTTTGATGCCCGTCAATTGCTGGATGGCACCGGTTGTGATTTTGTCATGATCGGACGGGCGGCCATGAAGAATCCCCATGTTTTTAAGATTATTAACACCTACCTGGAAGAAGGGCGGATTCTGCCGGAACTGGATCCGGCCAGTAAAGCGGCCATGGCCTTGGAGCATGCGCGGCTGATGGTCGCCTGTTATGGCCAGAAGGGGGGAGCTCTGAAAATGAGAAAGCATCTGGCCTGGTATTCCAAAGGATTTCCCGATGGGGCTGAGTTGCGCCGGAAATTAATGCAGGTTCTGGATCTGTCGCAGATCGAAAATATTTTCAGAGAATATCTGGCCCGTATTGATATGTCCGCCCCGAATAATGACGCGCTCATATCACCCGATTCCCCATAAATGTTTGGAAAAAATGTTGATGAGGGCTGTCGGCTCTGTTATATTTCCGGACAACAATATGATCAGAAAATCCTTTACGGAAAACAGGGATTGGAATAAAAGCATTTATAATAGAGGAAGGATAAAAGATGAGTATTAAGGTCCTGACGATTGCGCAACAAAAAGATGGGGTTCTTTCAAATGTCAGTTATGAGTTGCTGGCCGCCGCAAAAAAAATGGGCGGGGAAATCCTGACTGCCTGCTTGGCCGAGAAGGCCGATTCTATGGCGGCCGATCTGGCCTTCCGTGGCGGGGGAAAAGTCCTGGCTGTATCGCACCCGAGTCTGAAATATTATAATGATGAGATTTATGCCCGCATTATATCGGAACTGATTAAAAAATATCAGCCCCGGGTGGTTATCGGGCTGGCTTCATTTTACGGGAAAGCTCTGGTCAGCCGTCTGGCGGCCATGAATGACGGCGCAATGGCGTCGGATATAACCGATATCAAGGTCGAGGGCGATTCGGTGGTAATTACGCGGCCGGCTTATGGCGGAAATGTTATCTTTGATCTGACGGGATCCGATCCCGGGAAAATGTTTTTTGCCACTCTGCGTCCCAAAGTTATGGATGAATCGAAGGATGGCAACGGCGAAGTTGTTACCGAGACAGTCTCATCGGCAGGCGGGGAATCGAAGATGACTGTAAAGGAGATGGTGGCGGCCTCAGGTCAGTCGATCAGTTTGACCGAGGCGGATATTATTGTGGCCGCCGGTCGCGGTATAAGAGGGACTGAGAATCTTCCTCTGGCTAAAAAGCTGGCCGATTCTCTGGGGGCCGCGCTTGGGGCTTCCAGAGCCATTGTCGATGCCGGTTGGATTGAATATTCACACCAGGTGGGCCAGACCGGGAAAACGGTCAATCCCAAGCTGTATTTTGCGCTGGGTATTTCCGGGGCGATTCAGCATCTGGTTGGAATGCAAACTTCCAAGACCATTGTGGCGGTCAACCGCGACAAGGATGCGCCGATTTTCAATATTGCCACCTATGGTATTGTCGGGGACCTGTTTGAAATAGTCCCGGCCCTGACGGCCAAATTTGAAGCCAATAGATAGAAATTATCGGATTATAAAAAAGGCCGCCCCGCAGGGAGCGGCCTTTTTTTATCTATTAATTCTCATGGGGTGTAATCGCCCCGGAGATATTTAATCGAGGATTCCAACAGGAGAGTATCATAAACGAAATCATGCATACCGCTACTGCGGTCGTTTTTAATATAGAAATAATTATACAGGGCTCCGGCTGAGTCAGCAGTCTGGAAGATCATATCAGGATTTGGAATTACTATATCTCCCAAAATCAAAAGCATGTCATCGTCGAGCAATTGCTGTTCCAGGGTATCGAGTTTGGAGAGGACGTAGGCCTGAAGAGCATTAATAGTGTCGGTCGAAAGCGGTGCGGTGGCATGGCACCCGGTTCCATTACAGGCCTCCAGCAGGATAATATCCGGATTGCTCATATCCCGGATATTCAGACTGTGTCCGCCCAGCATGAAGCCCTCGGCCTTTTCCTGATGGCAGGTAACACAGCCATTGACGGCGGCATCATGCCCGGAATGTTCATAGGTTACAATATTGTATTCATAGCCTCCGGTTCCGATAATCATTTCGGCGTCGGCCCAGCCATGATAAACCAGGGAATCCCAGGTTTCGCCGATCAGCATATTATTGGTAATAGAACTCAACTTATCGACCAGAGATTGATGACAGCGGGCGCAGATATTGGATTGGTTGAGGTTGTAAATGGAAGACCCATCGGCCAGCGTTATTTCGCTGGAGTCACGAAGGGAAAAATCATATGGTTGGGTATGGGGTTTATGGCAGGTGAAGCAGTTGATTGGAGTTGGAAAGTCAACCGAACCGGAAATATTACTCAAGGATTTGACGAAACCTTCATGGGAATGACACCGGGCCCCGCAGTCGGCGGCCTCAAGCCCCATAGCGGTATCGTCGGTCAGCACGGCCAGGGCGTGGGGGGAATTATGCCACTGGCGCAGAGCCGCTTCCATATCAGTGTTAAAGTCAGAGTGACACATTTTAACACAACTGCTGTCCATCAGGGTGACAGTGTCGGCGATGGTGTCGTAGTATTCATTGGTTATCAGTTCATCGCAACCCGGAATAATGCCAATTATGGCGATTCCGGCAAAAACAGTTAATATCAACAGCGGAAGTATTCTTTTCATGCCCTGACCTCAAGTGCAAGATTTAATTACGGTTATTACAAGAAACGCCTGCTGGCACGATTTGTCAAACAAATTCCTGAAAGGATGGCGTATTTGACCCGTCGGACATTTTCGACGGGGATGACACCGGAAAAACATCGGCGTTTTTAAATTCAGATAAGTGGCTGATTTTATTAATCTTAAGAGCCAAAAACGGGAACCGAAAAGGGATTGAAATGTTTAACATATTGAAACAATAAGTTTATCAATTATGCTTGACTTCACGGTCGAAAAGAGTATTTTTCAATTTTGGAGGTGACGCTTAGAGATTATTGATAACGACTGAGCAAACCATTTATATAAGATTGCATGATTTTAAGCCCAACTAATAGCCGTGCTTATTCTTAGGCTCCGGGCTATTTTTTTTAGGAGAGACGCGTGAAAAAAATTATCCTAATTGGCCTTTTATTGTTTATTCCCGGGACACTCTCGGCCCTTATGCTGAACACCCTGGATGAACCTCATTTCGGGAGGGGTCTGTCGGATAACTGGGTCGGCGATATTATTACCCACAAGAACGCTGTCTGGCTGGCCACCGGCCGGGGTGTATCGTTTTCTTATTTCGATGAATCCGGATGGAATCGCTATGATACCTCCAATGGTTTGGTTAGCCAGGATATTTCCGCCATGTATTCCTCGGGTAATGTTATCTGGCTGGCTCTTAATCATTATGAGGCCGATTACCTTTACGCTTTTGCCGATGGGATGGCCTATTCATCCGATGAGGGCCTGACCTGGGATACGATGATGGTACCCAACACCTACGGGTACCAATGTACTCTCTGGGACATTGTCGGGATCGACAGCCTGATGTTCTGTGCTTCATGGGCCGGAGGATTGATTGCCAGTTTTGACGGAGGGTCCAACTGGAGGAATATTTATGCCACGCTGCTGGATTCGGTTTATCCGACCCAGTATAGTAATCTTCATTTCGCGGCGGCGATTGACAGTTTGCATGGAGATTCGCTTCTGCTTTGGACGGGAACGGCCGCCGGAATTAAAAGATTTATATTCGCGCCCGCGCGCGAGAAACTGACATCACATCGAATTTATGATATCGCCGCGGCCGATAGCTTTATCTATATCGCCGGTGATTCCGGAATTACCCGGATTAAGTTTTTCGAGGACGAAGGAAGTCTGACCAACCGGGTTTCACGAACCTCATTTATCGATGATGGTTTACCGGGGGCCGCGGTAGCTTCGGTCCATGTTTTCGGGGGCCGTGTATTTGCGGGAACGCTTGATTCGGCGGGCGGAGTCGGAACCGGACTGGCGGTTTCGGATAATGACGGTGAAGATTTCCTGACTGGTTTTACCGGTCTTGATGATGTTATCGGCGAAAACAAATACCCGGCGGAGTTTTCCTCCGCCCGTTCATTCCTCTTCATGGCCGCCCGGGAAGCCGGTTTGTATATGTCGGCCGATACCGGTGAAACCTGGCAAAAAATTTATACCGATCCGGCTGACACGACGGCCGCCAATGGGCGTAACACGGTCAATTCTGTGGCCGCCGATTCGGCCACCCTTTGGGTCGGAACGGATTCCGGAGTGGTGCGCATAGAATTCGACGATCTGGGCGAGGTCGTCTCGCGGGAAAATCATACTTTTGTGGACAGTGACAGCAGCGGTGGTCAGGTATATCGAATCGCCGTGCAGACAATTCTGGATTCGCTGGGAGAGGTGGATTCCAAGGTTGTCTGGACATTGAATCATCCGCTGGATCCGGTGGAAGGAATCAATTCGGTGCACTATGCGGTTGATGATGGATCGGGGTGGGGGACGCCGCAGAATCTATCCGGGTTCCCGACGGGGTCGCCGCAGTATGATATCGGATTCGACAATGCCGTAATTTTTATCGTTGGCCGGGACAGATTCACGCAATCGCCCAACCGGGCCTTCTGGTATTCGATGGACGGCAACAATATCAAGGACAGTACCACTCAAACCATAAATTTTGATAATCAGGATTTCCGGAGTTTACTGATCTGGAACGATACCATATACATCGGGGCCGATTCCGGTTATGGCGTATCATATCCCGGTTCGGCCGTTCTTCGCTGGCATCTGATAAAACCGAATAATGACCCGACGCGCTTTGACAAGGTAACCTATTATACTTATCCGAGTGACAACATAAGCGGCAATTTCGTCAATGTTTTGGCGGTTCAGCCGCTTGCCGACGGTAAAAGCCGCGTCTGGGCATCGACCCATCCGACCGATTCGGGATATAATGCCATATGTTATGGGACGCTTGACGGATTGGAATGGCATATTCCGATTGCCGATGTTAATTGCTGGAATTTTGATTTCAATGGACCGGAAGTTTTCGCGGCTACCTCGCAGGGTCTGCTTTATTCGGCCGATACCGGGGTGACCTGGCAGGAGATCATGATCAGCGGAGATTTGGTTACCGGGGATAATACGATTGCATACACAATTGATCCGGCCGCGGAAGTCCTGGCGGCGCGCGTGATCGGGGATACCCTCTGGGTCGGAACAGCCGAAGGAGCGGCGCGAATCGCTCTGGATCAATTCGGCACCAATAACTGGGAAATATACCGGGTGTATGACAGTTCAAGTGTGGTTTATGCATTCCCGGTTCCTTATTCCTATGCCGATTCGCGCCAGACGCAGATAAAATTCCATTACAATGTCCCTTCGGCCGGGAATGTTACGGTTGAGGTCTATGATTTTGCCATGAACCTGGTGAAGAGAGTTACCGACAATGAATACAAAACGGCCGGAATAAAAGAGAATGAGGATGTCTGGAATGGCGTTAATGAGGATGGGCATTATGTCGCGACAGGAATTTACTATTTCAAGATAACACTCCCATCCGGTGAAGAACGATGGGGAAAACTGGCCATAATACCATAGGATTATGAATATGAAAAAACTAAAAAATTCAACAATTTTCATACTGCTGATACTGGGTTACCTGCCGGTTCTGGCCGCCGAGGGTGGCTACAACGGAGTCTTTTTAAAGGTTCCGGTTGATGCCCGGGCCACCGGTATGGGCGGGGCTCATATAGCGGTATCAAATGATGGTTACAGTCAGCTTCATAATCCGGCCGGGCTTCAAACCATCACGGCCAATAATTTCGCCAGTTCATATCGGGCCATGAAGTTGGGCCGCAAACTCGGCTATCTCTCGATCGGTTTCCCGACCCGCCTGGAATCAGCGCTGGCGTTCAGCTGGCTTTATACCGGTTACGGCGAGGTGGAACGACGCGACAACAGCGGTTTTCTGACGGGCTCGACGATTTCATCAGAGGAACATGTTTTCGGTTTGACCTTTGCCAAACGTTTTATTCCCTGGCTGGGGTTGGGAACAAAACTCAGTTATCTGCATAAGAGCATTGGTGATATCAAAGCCAATTCGGTCGGATTCAATCTGGGGGCGATTTTATATGTGGATTCTCTGTCCGGTTATGAGGCCGGTTATACGAAATATTTATCCGATCTGACACTGGGCCTGGTTATAAGCAATCTGGCTGGGCGGTATAAATGGGATTCCAATACGGAAGGCCTGGGGGCCACCAAGACGGATGATTTTCCGATCGATATCGGTCTGGGTCTGGCCGGGCGGATTTTACAAGGGAAACTGCTTCTGGCGGCCGATATGGATATTCTTCTGAAACGGATGGATTATCCGGTGGATGATGGAGAAACCCAGACAACTGATAGAGAAACGGTTTCGGAAGCGGTTTTTCAATTCGGCGGGGAATATGAATTAAATGACAAATTAACTCTCCGGACCGGTCTCGATGACGGGACCTTTACAGCCGGCGCCGGATTTAATTTTGCTTTTGAAAAAACCTTTCTTTCGATAAATTACGCTTTTTCCAATGACCGGGTGGGCGAGGGCGATGATCACATATTCAGTTTTGGTTTGATATTCTGAGGTTTGGATGATGAAGATATTTTTTTATTCTCTGTTGTGCCTGCTCATAATTTTGTTTTTCGGTCAAAACTCGGACGCCGCGGCCGGCCTTAAAATGCTGACGGTGGAACCGGGGGCCCGGCCGGTAGGAATGGGCGGGGCTTTTTCCTCGATTCCCGGTGATCCCTATTCGGCCGCCTTCAATCCGGCCGCGCGCTGGGGAGTCAAGGGTCTGGCCGGTTCCTTCGGCTATGACTCATACTGGGAAAACACCCGGATGGAAACGGGATATATCAGTTTTGAAAAGAGAGCCGTGGCTATTTCGGCAGGAATCCATTTTGCCGCGGTTGACAATCTTGAAGGGCGTCTGGGTCCGACCTCGGATTTTATTACCTTCGATGCTCACGATGTCATGTTCAAGCTGGGCGCCGCCTTCGAGTTGGAAAAGAATTATATCTTCGGGTTTTCGCTGGGAATGATGTATGAAGAAATCGATACCGATGATGATGCCGCTTTTAATTTCGATCTCGGGTTGTTGATGCAGCCGGAGGAGGGATTGAATATCGGACTGGCGGTTCTGAACTTTGGATCAACCATGCAGCTGCGCGATGAGGCCTTTGATCTTCCGACCACTTATCGGGCGGGAATTTCGTATTTATTTCGCGGATTGACCGGGGCGGTGGATATTGTCAATGTTGATGACGATACCCACCTTCACCTGGGGGGGGAATACAATTTCGCGAATAATTTTTATATCCGGGCCGGGTATCGGACCGGGTATGACACGAAGAATTTCTCGGGCGGATTCGGCTTTGCCCGGCGTAATCTTCGAATTGATTATGCCTTCTTGCCATACAAAGAGGGACTTTCTGATGCGCATTTGTTCAACCTGACTTTTCAGATATAGAGAAAGGAGCAGTACGTTTAGATGGCGAAGTATAAAATTGCCTGGATGCCCGGAGACGGTGTCGGTATCGATGTAATGGATGCGGCCAGAATCGTTCTGGATAAACTGGCTTTAGACGCCGAATATGTTCATGCTGATATTGGCTGGGAATTCTGGTGTCGGGAATCGAATCCGTTACCCGATCGAACCATTAACATTCTGAAAAATACCGATTGTGCACTGTTTGGCGCCATTACTTCAAAGCCAAAAGAGGAGGCCGAAGCGGAATTGATTCCCGCATTACGCGGTAAAGGCCTGATTTATTCTTCTCCGATCGTTCGTCTGCGGCAGGAATTCAATCTCCGTACCAATCTCAGGCCTTGCAAGGCCTATATGGGAAATCCTCTTAATTATCAGGAAGGCATTGATATTGTTGTTTTCCGGGAAAATACCGAGGATCTCTATTCGGGGGTGGAGTTTTTCCCGCTTCCAGATGAGCTTCGCGAGGCCATTAAAAAGCACAATCCCAAAATGAAAAAATTCGACAAACACCCGGGAAATGAAGTGGCGATATCGCTTCGAATCAACACCAAAACCGGTTGCCGAAATATTGTTACGGATGCCTTCGAATATGCCCAAAAAACGGGTCGAAAGACGGTCACGGTGGTCGAAAAACCGAATGTAATCCGGGAGACTTCGGGTTTGATGATTCGAACAGCCCGCGAGGTGGCCAAAAGCTATCCCGTGATCGATCTCTGGGAAACCAATATCGACGCCATGTGCATGTGGCTGATCAAGAATCCACGAGATTATTCGGTTCTGGTAACATCGAATATGTTCGGTGATATTATTTCCGATCTTTGCGCCCAACTGGTCGGCGGACTGGGATTCGCATCATCCGGTAATATCGGGGACAATTATGCCGTCTTTGAACCGACTCACGGATCAGCCCCGAAATATGCCGGGAAATACAAAGTCAATCCGATGGCGATGTTGCTGACGGTCAAGATGATGCTTGATTGGCTGGAAGAAACCGATAAGGCCGAAAATCTGGAAGGCGCCATAGCCGAAGTTATCAAGGAAGGCAAGGTCCGCACTTATGATATGGGGGGAAGTTCCGGAACCCTTGATATGGCCCGGGCCGTAGCCGCCAAATTGTAGTATACCTTAAGTTACATAAGAACTTAAAGGCCGCCGGGGGATTACCCTCCGGCGGTTTTTTTTCTATCAGTCTGTGCAAATAATGGACAAGACGCAATATTATAATTAATAATGCCGATATGTCCTTTAGGGAAATGACAACAGGAGGGACTTCAGGCCTCACATTTTATATGTTGATTCAGGAAATTATCCGGACGTCCGGCCACCTGGAGGCCATTTATAACAAGCCAACATATATAACACATTTTAATATAATTCATAAACAACGGATGGTACAACTATGAATCTGCGTTCAATGCAATCCAAAATTATCATGCTTTGTTTGGCAGGTGTGGTTTTCACATCGTTGATCATCATAGGCGTGACGTTCATCAAGAAAGAGACTGTCCAAGGTGAAGTCGAAACCGTTCAAAACGACATGGAAACCGTCGTCATCGATATCGCCAAAGGTGAGGCCGGTAAAATCACCAAAGATGTTTATCAAATGTGCGTAGTGATGCAACAGATGCTCGAGAAAAAAGTCGAATCGGACCTCAATGTTGCCCGTAAAGTATTAAATGAAACGGGAGAAACTTCTTTTGCAGAGGAATCAGTTGAATGGGAAGCCATCAACCAGTATTCCAAAGCCTCCTCAAGGGTAAAACTGCCCAAAATGTATGCCGGGAAAACCTGGCTGGGACAGAATACCGAAGTTTCCAGATCATCGCCCGTGGTTGATGAGGTTAAAAACCTGGTGGGCGGAACCTGCACCATATTCCAGCGGATGAATGATAACGGGGATATGCTCCGGGTTTGCACGAATGTCGAAAAACTTGACGGAACCAGGGCAATCGGGACATATATCCCGGCGGTCAATCCGGATGGGACGGCCAATCCGGTTATCTCCGCGGTGATGAGGGGGAACACCTTTACGGGGCGGGCATTCGTCGTTAATGCCTGGTATATAACTTCGTACGAGCCGATAAAGGACGATAACGGCCGGGTGGTCGGAGTTCTTTATGTCGGCATTAAACAGGAAAATGTGGAAAGCCTCCGAAATGGTATAATGGCCATAAATGTTGGTAAGAGCGGTTATGTTTATGTTCTGGGCGGTAGTGGGGATATTAAAGGTCATTATATAATTTCCAAAGGCGGCCAGCGTGACGGTGAGAATATCTGGGAAGCAAAGGATAGCGACGGACGTTATTTCATTCAGGACATTGTCAGCAAAGGTCTCCAGACGGAAAACGGATCGGTGGCTTATGTCACTTATCCCTGGAAAAATACCGGTGATGACAAGGCGCGTAATAAAATTGCGGCAGTGACATACTTCAAGCCCTGGGACTGGGTAATCGGGGCCGGGACATATGAAGACGATTATAAGGATGTCCAGGAACTGGTGCGGCAGTCGAACGGGAAAATTACGGCGGCTATCAACGGCATGGTTATTCTGGCGGCAATTGTAGCGATGGTGCTGGTGATTATTTTTGGTCTTTTATCGTTTTATTTCGGGCACAAAATGGCCGGTCCGCTAAATCAGGCCATCAGCAATTTGACCTCCGGGGCCAGCGAAGTAACCTCAGCCTCCCAGCAAATATCTCAATCCAGTGAAATTCTGGCGGAAGGAGCTTCGGAGCAGTCGGCGGGAATTGAGGAGACCTCGGCCTCGCTCAAGTCGCTGGAAAGCCACGCCAAAGACGGTGCCGCGAAGACACAACAGGCGGCGGCCAATGCCGGTGAGGCCCGTGAATCCGCCAGCCAGGCCGGAGAGGCGATGCAACAGACGGTCAGTGTCATGAGCGATATCAAATCCTCCTCCGATCAAATCTCGGGAATCATTAAAACCATCGAAGAGATTGCCTTTCAGACCAATCTCCTGGCTTTGAATGCGGCTGTCGAAGCGGCTCGTGCCGGAGAGCACGGCAAAGGTTTTGCGGTCGTAGCGGAAGAGGTTCGTAATCTGGCCCAGCGGGCGGCCACGGCGGCCCGCGACACCTCGGACTTAATCCTTGGAAGCACCCAAAAGGCCAATGCCGGAGTGGAAGTGGTCAATAGGGCGGCTCGGGCTCTTACTGAGATAGAGAAACAGATCGAATCAGTCACCAGAATATCAGGGGAAGTCCAGCAATCTTCGGAAGATCAATCGGTCGGTATTCAGCAGATAAATGCGGCTGTCAGCCAGATGGAACAGGTTGTTCAGCAGGTGGCGGCCAATGCCGAGGAGTCATCGTCTGCCGCGGAAGAACTGGCCGCCCAGGCCGAACGGCTTTCCGAAATAGTCGATGATATCGCCGGAGTGGTTGAAGGCCGGACGGTTATCAGAAAAGCCGAAAAGCGGACTTCTATTGCGAAGACAATCCAATACACCAAAACGCAATCCGGCATAAAGGCAGCGTCCACAAAACCTCAACGAGAGGAAATCTTCAGTGCCGTTTCGGATGATTAAATTCATTTGAATAAGGTCATAACCTTCTCAAACCAAGAAAGGCGCCGATTCATTTCTCCGGCGCCTTTGATTTATCGCGGCTATGTTTCAATCATTCGACTAATTCGAGAACCATTCCAGTTGCTCTAATTCGGGAATTTCGTCAGAAAGTTCCTCGGTCAGTAATTCAAGCTGGTCAGCCAGAGTCTCCAGTTCATCGGCCTTATCCTCGAGTTTTGCCGCCCGGGCCTCAATCCGCGCGGATTCGGCCTCAAGTTCTCTTTCGAGATCATCTTCGTCATAATCGGTAAACAGTAATTTTAGCACCCCGCCCATCGCCTTCAGGCCGACTTTGGCTCCCGCCACACCAATTTTCGCGCCCTCATAACCGAGATCCTCGGCGTAGATCACCAGTTCCATGGTCTTATCATAATATTCGGCCAGCAATTTTTTCTGTTCGGGAGTGGTTTTAATGAGATTACCATCAATATAAAGTTCATAATCTTCGGTAATTATTACGCGGCAGAATCCATTACCTCTATTGGTAATGACAACATCATTGTCATCCACATCGATATTGATATCATCCAGATGGCAATTATGCTTAATATCCACCGCATGAAAACGACTGCTGGTTTCAGCGGCCCGGCTGATTGAAAATAAAAGCATTAGGCCAACAATTGCGATAATTGACTTTTTCATATGATATCCTCCCGATTTCCGATGAATTCTTTACCATTATAGACGAAAATGCCTGGTTGCAGGTTTCATTTGTTTTGGCCGTATAAAAAATGATTCATGTCGTTTTCAATTTCCGGGTGGCTGAAACCTTTTTAAGGTTTATGCGTATTCGATTGATAAGGGGCCGGTCTTCCCACCTCAGACCGGGTCGGACGTGTTTGGACATGTAACATACCTGCTTATTTCGAGGCAAGAATGCAAAATCATAAGATGTTGATTATTTCACTATTATCAATCTCCCTGATTTCGCTGGAACTGGTCTGGACCAGGATATTTTCCGCGGAATTTTTTTATACCTTCGCATTTTTAATATTATCACTGGCGATTCTTGGTCTCGGATTGGGAGGCCTGGCCCTGAGATTATTTCCTTTTCTTAACCGAGGTAATAAAGTCGGTCCGATTCTTTCACTGGCGGGTCTGGCGGCCATTATCAGTCCTCCGTTTGTATTTTCCTTAGAATTAAATTTTTCGGAATTACTGAATGGCTGGCTGATGGTAGGAAAGGTGGGGCTGACAATCTTGATTCTAAGTTTGCCTTTCTTCTTTGGAGGTATGGCCTTATCCCGGATTTTCAAGGAGAACAGTCACAAAATAACAAAATTGTATATGGCTGACCTTCTCGGGGCCGGTCTCGGAGTGGTTGTCGCAATTCTGCTGATGAACCGGTTGGGGACACCGGTGACGACCTTTGTGGTAACTGCACCGCTTCTGGCCGCGGCTTTTATTGCCAGCCGGGGCTGGTTAAAAAGCCTCCCGGTTATTTTAACGGCGGCGGTTTTCTGGTTAAGCTGGATGGCGCCGGGACTTCTGGCACTTGAGAGGCAGGAACACGGGCGGGTGATTTACACGCACTGGGATGCCATGTCGAAAATAAAACTGTACGATTTCGATGGGGTTTATCGGGGTTTGAATATCGATAATATCGCCAATTCGCCGGTTTATCCTTTCGATGGTGACTGGAATAAACCGGATTCGGAACTTTTCCAATATGGTATCGATGTTAAATATCTGATTGACCAATTCGATTCCTGCACGTTTTTATCCCTTGGAGCGGGGGGAGGAGTCGATGTTCTTCAGGCCCTGCAATACGGGGCAACTGAAATCCATGCGGTCGAGATCAACGGTCATATCAACCATATGATGCTCTATGGCGATTAATCGGGGTATATATTGAGTGATTCGTTAACGGAGATTATCACTCTTCCGGAATATACGGGGCGTATCTATCATGATCCACGGGTGATCGTTGCATCCGAAGATGGTCGAGCCTATGTTAAACGGTTTAAGAATAAATTTGATGTCATTTATTCTCTGAGTTCCAATTCCTGGGCGGCCCTGGCCTCAGGAGCATTCGCACTTGCCGAAAATTATCTCTTTACCACCGAAGCCTTTGAGGACTACTGGCGGGCGCTCTCGGACAGCGGGTTTATAATGATGGAACATCAGTTTTATATGCCGCGCCTGGTTACTGAAGTGATGGATGCCCTGAAACGATTGCAGGTGGCCGATCCCGGTGATCATTTTGCAGTTTACAACCTGCCCAAAATGCGGCGGAATATGCTGCTTCTGTCAAAACGTCCGCTGACCGATGAAATAAGAACCCGTGCGTTCGGTGATCGAGCGGCTGATGATTATGGCTATTATTATCTTCTATACCCGGCGGCCGATTCGGCGGGCGATAATCTGATTGGCAGAATTGTCCGGGATGGCTGGGAAAAGGTGTCCGACTCGGCGGCCATCGATCTTTCTCCGGCCGCCGACAACCGGCCGTTTATCGCCCAGATGGGCCTCTGGAAGAACTTCTCAATTAAAGACCTGAAAAAGGTTTTGCCTTATGAATTTTTCGGTTTTCCTCTGGCCAAGGTCATCATTGTAATCATTCTGGTGGTGGTCCTGTTATTGATAATTCCGCTAAACCTGATTCCATATTTCTTTAAAGGGGACCGTCTTCGGACGGTACCATGGCTTTATTATTTTGCTATCGGAATGGCCTTCATAATTGTCGAGATTGTCCTGATTCAGAAATACGCCTTATTTATCGGGCCCTCCATATACAGCATCATAGCGGTTATGTTAACTCTGTTGATCGCCTCCGGTATCGGAAGCAATTTCGCCGGGAAGGTCAGTCATCATATTGCTTTTCCTGCAATTATAATCTGGCTTATTCTTGATGTTACGATTTTTAAATATATCATTCATGGTTTAGGCGATTTAACCATGTCGCCGAGAATCTTGATAACATCGTTTCTTATTCTTCCTCTCGGTGTTTTTATGGGGATGCCGTTTCCCAAGGCGACTCTGAAGGTCGGTTCATTGGTTGATTGGGGTTTTGCGGTCAATGGAGCCGCCTCGGTATTCGGGTCGACATTGATAATATTAATAGTTTTCACTTATGGATTTAATATGGCCCTATTGATCGGGGCCGGTATGTACCTGGTTGCCTATATATTAATATTAAACAAACGTATGTGGGAATAACTGACCTCATTTTCTGAGCGTTAAAACGCCGCCGGGTTCAAAGTGCTGGATTCGGCGGTCCTGAGATAGAGAATCTCATGGATAAGCAGTCCCCCCTGGGTGACTAACTTCACCATGAGCGGCCGGGTTACCTCACCCGGCGGCGACAGGGCCGGGGTTTCTCCCAGCCCCGGCCTGTTTGATTTCTTGACAATAGGCATCAGTAAAACTATATTGTCGGCCATTGGAATTCATTTGATTCAACTTACATAGGCGGGCATCCTGATTTCCAGTAGTAGATTTATTAAGATGAATGATCTAGGTTATAGCGTGAAGGGCGTTTAACTATGAAGGTGACTTTGTGGAATATTCTGGTATCGGTGATATTCGCCACACTGGTCGCGGTTATTTCGATCTGCCGCGATTTGAGAAGCGGGATAATTGTAGGTCTGTCCCTCATTATTGCGACAATCATAGCGCTTTATGTAACGCAGTTAATTATTGATAAAAAAGACGGAAAAAAGAAATCGGCTGATGGCAAAATTCTTGATTCACGGGGCCGGCCATTTTCAGATAGAGGTGATGATAGAGAATGGCAATTTCCGTTCTTATTCAGCTTTTTACGTGGTAATAAACTGGGCTTTTGGAGTGACCTTCTATTTCTTTGGCCGGCAATATTTTTCCTGATTGCTATTTATAATTTCATTTTTGAATCTTTGGGATCAGGTCCGATGAAAATGGATTTTCTTTTTTTTACTTCAGTTCATATGGTAACGCTTTACCTGGCCATGTATATGATATACCATAAACGAAAAACCCCCAGTTACAATATTATTAAAAATATAACAATAATTATTACGTTATTATTTGGTCTCCTCTTAATGATTCGGGTTCCTCTATATGCATCATATTTAACAGATTCGGATTATTTGTTTCAATATCGAATAGACAATATTATGGAACACCGTTATCGGATGTGCCACAGCCCATATATGCCTGAGGCGGTATATAAGGCCCTTAAAAGATCATTTAATATACCCTACTTTCCGGAATTATTGGATACCGGAAATACATACCAGCGGGCTATTGTCTACGGCATACCAATCGGTGACACCGGAATAATCGCTTATGAATATGTGGGGGAGTCAAATTCCGATAAAAGGACAAGGTTCAATTGCCTGAATCATGGTGAATTAAGAAATGATTACCTAAATGACAATTTATATTTCCTATCTCTCCCGGACGGTGAAGAAATTTGTCCCAATCGAATATACCCTCTTAACAACTATCGTGGGGCGGCGATATATAGTTCCATTAATTTGCCGCCGGAATTTCATTTTATCCGGTGGTTTAGTTTACCGGGATCAATGACAAACAAGAAGGAATTCTTTATTTTTGATTTAAGCTGTATATCTAACTTGGAGGGGGAGGTCAAAATTATTACCATCTGGCCAAATGATACCGAAGCGGTATTTGAAAAACAGGCGCTTTATCAGTTGAGGAGAACCCAGACCTTGTTTGATTGGATATTGGCCAAACCCTATTATAAATATAGTAATGATACATTGGCCAAAATTGAGTTGGCAGACATAACGGATATAACTCAAAAGGACTCATTGTTGCATAATCTTTCATACCGTGAAAGAAAATTCAATTACGAAAATGTTAAGATCCTACAGACCAGCTTGGATTCACCGGGTGGCGGATGCTGTTTTTTGCTAGAATATGAAACAAAAAAGGATGAATAGCGTAGTTTTTTGTTGACAATAATATATATAATGTATATTAAGTTTATCCGATGGACCGGAAAGTCGATTTATTTTCGGCTGAGTGGTCATAAAAGCCAAAAATAATGCCGATTATATTGAGGGAGAGTCAATGGTTAAAGTTATGGCCTTGGTTTTAAAAAGGATTAGGTTACCTTTTTTCGGAGAGCATGTTGTGGTGAGTGATCATAAAGATAAAGAGGATTTTAAGATATTGATTTTCTCTCAAGCTTTTCTGCTGATCGGCGGCATAGTTGCATTGCTTGTTCTGCTTTTTAGTCCAGGGGGATTGCTGGAGAAATTATCTCCTTTTCGCTAAAGCATCGCCAGGAATTCTTTTTCTTCGATTATTTTGACTCCGAGCTTTTGAGCCTTTTCATATTTGCTTCCGACATCCTCGCCAGCCAGAAGATAATCGGTTTTCGCCGAAACCGATCCGGATACTTTACCTCCAGCATCCTCGATCATTTTTTTGAAATGCCCCCGAGGCTTCGATAGAGTTCCGGTAATAACAAAGGTTTTACCGGAGAGGGGTGTTTCCTTTTTTTCCGTCAGAAAATCGGGAAACATGACCCCGGCGTTTCTCATCTTTTTTATCATTTCGCGATTTCCGGGATTGGAAAAATAATCGACGATCGATCGGGCAATGATCGGCCCGATACCATCAACGGCAACCAAATCTTCATAGGTAAGAGCGGTTATTCGATTGAGACTGCCGAAAGTTCGGGCCAGAAGTTGTGCGGCGGTCTCGCCAACGCCAAAAATCCCGAGGGCGACAATAACATTGGGCAACTCCCGGCTTTTTGACTGCTCGATGGCACGGAGAAGATTTTCCGCCCGTTTGTCGGCCATTAAATCGAGGGTAAGGAGTCTTTCTTTATCCAGGTAGTAGATATCGGACGGGTTCCGAACCAGGCCGCGTTCCACCAGCTGGGTTGCCAGTTTGCCGCCCAGACCTTCGATATCCATGGCATCTTTGGAGGCAAAATGAAAAATCCGCTCGATTACCTGGGCCGGACAGGCGGCATTGAAACACCGATAAGCCGCCTCGCCCTCGGGACGGTAAACGGGCATCCCACATGACGGACATTTATCGGGCATAACAATTCTTCTTTGCTTACCATCGCGACGGTCCTCGATTACGCGGACAACATCCGGGATAACATCGCCGGCCCTTTTTATAATGACGGTGTCGCCGATTCGGAGATCGAGTTTATTGATTTCATCCTCATTGTGCAGGGAAGCATTGGATACAGTAACACCTGCTACCCGGACCGGTTCCAGTTTGGCGACCGGGGTGATTATCCCGGTTCGGCCGACCGAAAACTGAATATCCTTAATCACTGTTTCCGCTTCCTCGGCGGCGAATTTCCAGGCGATGGCCCAGCGGGGCGCGCGCGAAATTTCGCCCAGTACCGACTGTTCCTCGAATTTATTGACTTTAACCACCATACCATCGATTTCATAGTCCAGTTCCGGCCTGATTTTTTCCAGTCTCTCGAATTCCCCGGCAATGGCTTGAATACCACTCAGTTTGTTACAATACTCATTAATTCGAAATCCTTCCCGGCCCAGAAATTTCATGACTGTTTCCTGATCCCCAAGTCCGGGCAGATCGGTGGCCGATATATTGTAGGCGTAGAATATCAATGGTCTTGACGCAGTTACCTTAGAGTTCAACTGCCGGATTGATCCAGCGGCGGCATTGCGGGGATTGGCAAAAGGCGCTAAGCCATCGGTCACTATCCGCTCATTCAACTTCGCGAACGCCGATTTAAGAATAATAACCTCGCCCCGAACTTCCAGCAGGGGGCAGTCCATACTTGCCTTGTCGGATAGCCGAAGGGGGATGGAGCGAATGGTTTTCAAGTTGCGGGTGACATCTTCGCCACGGGTCCCATCGCCCCGGGTTGAACCGACCGTCAGAAGCCCGTTTTCATAAACCAGTTCCACCGCCAGGCCATCCAGTTTTGGTTCGACAAAATATTCGATGTCGTGTTCCACACCAAGGCCGTTTTTAACCCGCCGGTCGAATTCTTTGAATTCTTCGGCGGAAGTCACCTTTTGAAGCGAGAGCAGACGGACCCGGTGGGTAACGGTTTCAAACTGGGGCAACGATTCCCCGCCGACCCGCTGTGAGGGTGAATCCGGGATGACGATATGAGGATAGTCCATTTCGATTTTCAGGAGGCGATCGAACAGGCGATCATATTCGGCATCGGTTATTTCCGGCCGATCATAAACATAGTACAGCCGATTATGGTACTCAATCTGCTCTTTAAGAGATTCATATTCCTTTTTTATCTTTTCCGGAAGAGACATGGCAGAAATAAAATTTATAGCCAGTTATCTGTCAACTAAATATACCGGGCTTCCTTCAAACCGGTGGGGCAGGGGGTAAGTTTCCGGGCAATAATGGCAGTGTTACCATCATCGACATTAATCTGCCCCTCGATTGCGAGATAACGGTATTTCCTTATCAGTTCAGCGTACTTCATATAGGTATCCGGGAACAGAACCACTTCGAAGGTATCTTCCAGGGTGTCGAAGGTTAAAAACACCATGGATTCGCCGTCGCGGGTTTTAATCCGTTTCCGGTCGGCCAGCCATCCGGAGATGTTGATAGCGGTTCCATCTACCGGATGGTGCCATTGTCCGGGAGGCGGCGACTGGTAATCCTCAATCATAGTCAGGGGATGAAAGGATGCGTTCAGGTCCAGGATAAATTGCTCGGTGCGGAAAATATCATACCGGCTGAAGGGAACAAGGGGCGGGAGATTTTTGGGATTGGCTGATAACGCCTGGCCATTAAAAAATCCACCGCCTTTTGCATTTGTTTTCCCTCCATTCAGGCGGAATTGCCAGAGAAGACGGGGGCGGGAGGTCTCGAGAGAATCGAAAAAACCGACCCGGATCAGACTTTCCATATCTCGTTCGCCAATTTCCACGAGTGACAAAAACTGACCGAAAGAATTGAATGGCCGGGCTAATTTAATTTGCTTGATGACCGCCGATGACAATTCGCGAATACGAGACAGGCCGAGGTAAATTCGTCCGTCATACAGAGTATCCACGATATCGGAGATGTTAATATCGGGCGGCATGACAGTCACTCCCAACCGTCGGGCTTCGGCGACATAAACCGCCGGGGGATAATAACCGCCTCCATTACGCAGGACTGCAGTCATAAAAAGGGCCGGATGGTGGGCCTTGAAATAGGCCGATTGATAGGCCAGATGGCCATATGTGGCGGCATGAGCTTTGCAAAATCCGAAGGAGGCAAACTGGCGCAGTTGGGCCAGGATATTATCCGCCGTGGACGTATCAATACCGTTGCGCTCGGCCCCATCAAGAAATCGGCGGGTGAGTCGGTCGCCATCCGACTTTTTACGTAATTTGGTAATAGCCCGACGCAAAAGATCAGAAGCGGCCAGGTTAAATCCGGCAATCAGGCGGGCGGCCAGAATAACCTGTTCCTGATAGATAAACACGCCATGAGTCTCTTTCAGGATTTCGGCCAGATTAGGGTGGGGATAGACGGTCTTTTCACGGCCATGAAAGCGGTCAAGAAAAATTCGTTTCATACCGGATTCGGAAGCGCCGGGACGAATGAGAGCAAGGGCCAGGGTGATATCGTTTAAAACCTTCGGCCTGAGGTCTTTCAACAGGGCCCGAAGGCCGGGCGACTCGATTTGGAAAACCCCAATGGTTTTACCTTTTTGAAGCATGTCGTAGGTTTTTTTGTCATTCTCCGGAATATTATAATTGATCCCTTTGATTTCCCTGACCGCCTGATAGCAATCGGCAATCACGGCCAGTCCCCGCTGTCCGAGAATATCTATCTTGACCAGGCCGATTTTTTCCGCCTGATACATGTCGCCCTGAGTCACGATAGTACCTTTGGCGGCCGGTTCCAGTGGGATATAATCGGTTAGCGGTTGAGGCGTAATCACAACTCCCCCGGCATGAATACTCAGATGGCGGGGCAGGCCATAAATGGATTGAGCCGCCTCAAGAAACGGCCGGAAACGATTCAGATCAGATGGCAGTTGATCGGGGAGAGATTCGGGGAACCGGCGATTTACAAACGGGTGGTGGGGAATCTTTTTAATAAGGCGGTCGATTTCTTCAGGATCCAATCCAAAAGCCTTAGCCGTTTCACGAATGGCCAGACGCGGTTGAAAATGAATATATGATGCCATCATTGCCACCCGATCGGCACCATAGCGGCGATATATGAAATCAATGACTTCATCACGCCGCCGCCAGTCAATGTCCAGGTCGATATCGGGGCAATCCGAACGGGCCTCGTTTAAGAAACGTTCAAAATACAGGCCCTCGCAAACCGGGTCCACCTGGGTAATCCCGAGGCAATACGAAACCAGAGATCCGGCCGCCGAACCTCGTCCCACCACGGCGATATGGTTACTTTTGCAGAAGTTGATGATTTCCCTTACGATCAGGAAATAATCCACAAAGCCGGTTTTTTTAATGACTGAAAGCTCATACTCCAGTCGGGCCTGATAACGGCCATTCGCCCGGATTATTCGTTCCCGCAAACCATCCAGGGCGGTTTCATAGAGAATCTCAAAGTGATCCCCGGAAAGGCCGATATCGGGCAGGATATTTTTTCTTTCCGGAAAAGCCAGATAACATCGGTTGGCCAGATTCCCACTCTCAATCAGTGCCTCGGGGAAAGTTTCAAAGAAACGGTTGTACCATTCAGGCGGATGAAAAAACTCAAGACGGCCGGCCGTTTGAGAGGCAGGGAGATTATCAAGCAGAAATCCGCCCGCAATGGCTCGAAGAAGTCGATGGCAGTCGAAATCCTCGGGCCTGAGAAAACTGACCGGGGGACAGGCCACCATGCAGAGACCGGTCTCCTTTGCCCGTCGAGCGGTTTTGGAAGGCTGATTGAAGGTCAAAGCGAGATACATATTATCCCCGAAGATTTCGCGCAACTGCGGCAGGGGTGAGTCGGCTTCTGCCAGGCAAACCAGATGGGCGCGATACTCATGCAGAATTTCGCAGGTTGGAGGCTGTTGAAGCTGATAATGGGTTACCAGGCGGGAGAGATTTTTAAAACCATCATAATTTTTACATAACAGGCAAACCATACCAAGGGCGGTGGTGAGCCGGACCCCGATGATCACCTGAAGACCCAATTCAAAGGAATTATAATACAGGTCATAGGCCCCATAGAGATTATTGGTGTCGGCCATGGCGATCGCCCGATAACCCAGTGAGGCGGCCGTCTCGATTAACTGATCCGGCGAGGCTGTTCCATAAAGGAGCGAAAAACTACTGTGACAAACCGGGAGTGCGAAGTTCAAAACCATTATCCCCCTGTCGGTATCGTGATGATAGGGCAAATGTCCGGCCGGTCATGAGGGCAAAAAAACCGGCCCGACCCCGGGTGAAGTCGAGGCCCTTCAATAAACGGCGATTTTTTTCGATCCGATCATCGAGAAAGGATTCATTGTCAATATGATTTTTTAGACCCGAAAGACTTACCCCCACCAGACGGATTCCCAAACGCCGGATGAAGGTTCGCCGAAACATGGCTTCCACAATCGGGAAGATGACCATTTCATCATCGGAAACCGGGGTGATTCGGGCCGATACAACGATGGTCTGGAAATCGGAATAACGAAATTTGATGCGTGCCGTTGCGGCTTTTTTGGATAGTCCTCGGAGTTTTGCGGTCGCTCGCTCCACTAGATAATAGAAGTGTGACAGCAGAAGTCCGCAATCGGTGATGTCCTCGGCGAACCCGGTTTCACGACTGACCGAGCGAATGACCCGATGGTCTTTCAAGGGCAGGCCATCCTCACCGCGGCAGTAGGCGGCGATTTTCAACCCATTAACGCCAAAAAGGGTTTTAAGATACGATTCCGGAACGGCGGCCAGTTGCCCGGCCGTTCGAATCCCCATCTCGCTTAATATTTTTTCGGTTACATGGCCGATTCCGGGAATACGACAGAGAGGTAATTGGCTGAAGAATTGTTGTATATGGTCCGGTTCAATAATTGTAAGACCCATCGGTTTCCGATGTTCCGAGGCGATTTTAGAGGCCACGCGGCTGGGGCCGATTCCGATTGAGGTTGGCAGAGAGAGCGTTATCCATACCTGTTTTTGAATATCCCTGGCCAGAGCGTGATTTCCAGCGAAATGCCGGATGGTTCCGGTGATATCAAGGCAGGCTTCGTCCTGCGATATCTCCTGAATCTCCGGGCTGTACCGATAGAGAATGTCATAGAATCTTTTAGAATAGTCCTGATGGCGGTTGAAATCACCCTTGAGAAAAACACCGTCAGGGATAAGCCGCGCGGCATTATGGAGTGAAGTCCCGGTGTAGACCCCCCGGGCTCGAGCCTCATAACTGGGACAGGCCACCACGCCCCGTTCATGTTTCAAACCGCCAACCATGACCGGCCGTCCGAGCAGGCTGGGATTGATGGCCTGTTCCACCGAGGCGAAGAAAGCATCAACATCGATATAGAGAAAAACACGCATTATATCCTCCGCCATTAATAACGGAAGAAGGCGCCCGGAATGGCATCACATCTCAATCACATCCGTGGAGTCGGTACAGATATCGGCGGGTGTCCGGGAACCAGCATCCCTCGGACGGTCCGGCGCCAGGAGAGGATTTCCTGGCCGGCCAGATCATCGACAATATCCCGAGCCCAGATGGCCACCAGATGGTTAGCGGTGTCGATTTGAGCGATCAGGTTTTCAGCCAGGTAATAATTATGTTCGGCCGGCCCTTCGCTGAAACGAAACATCAGGTGCTGGCGCGAGCGGTCACAGAAAGTGATGGGATTTTTGATACCAAGGCGAAAATCCAGAAAACGAATGTCGGCTAAGAGGGCGGTTTCCGGGGCAATAAAATTTCGGGTAACCCTCCAGCGTCGGCGGGGCAGAGTCAGATCCAGAAAAAGAAGACGCCCATCCCGGCTAATATGAAAAGAGAGGAATTCGGAGTCGAGGAAGGAAAAGAAGCGCGGCCTTTCCCCGGGGTATTCGACCGGAAAGTACAGAGCCTCTTCCTCGAGTTGATAAAAACCCCGACCGCGCGGGATAAAGTCGGTCGGGGTATGGACTCGAACATTCAGGCTTTTAAGAAGCATGATACAATTATTTGAGTTCTTTCAGTTTCTCCTTGGCCTGTTCGGCCTCGAGCGTACCGGCATACTCATCGACCAGTTTCTGAAAGGTTTTCCGAGCCTCAGTCTTCTGTCCCAGTTCTTCATAAGAACGAGCCATTTTATAAAGAGTAGCCGGTTTCTTTTCGGAATTGGGATAATCTTTCAATAACAGGTCGAATTCGCTGATAGCCTCTTTAAAACGCTCGGTGGAATAATATGATTCAGCTATCCAGAAGCGGGCATTGTCAGCCAGTTCCTGTGTGGAGCAATACTTGAGGTAATCGTTGAATCCGCCAATAGCCTCGTCATACTGTCCGCGCCGAATATTGATAAAAGATTCATCATATAACTCCTGGCAATTGATTCCAGGTGTTACCGCCTGAGCTGCCGCGGAATCGGAAACTCCGGCCGGACCGGTTGATGTCGGCGGTATTATTACCCCCGGAGACGTTCCCCGCTCGGCCATGTAGTTTAATTTCTGCTGCAGATCGGTCATATTCGCCTGCATTATCCGAAACTGCTCCATCAACTCCGACAGAGACGTTCTTATCTCGGCGCGTAATAAAACGGACTCATCGGTATCGGCCGACAGAAGCGAGTCAAGATGATTGATCTTCCGGGCGGTTTCTCTTTGTTCGGTCCACATCCGGTTGACCTTTTCATCGACAATGGCTACATCCCGCTTCATGGCGCATCCGGCGAAAATAACGGCCACCATGACAGCCAGCAGACCGATACGTATTTTGTCAAATATCAACATTATATTCCAAAGGTTACTGCGAGACTATTTTAAACTCACAGCGACGGTTTTTGGCCCAAGTCGATTCATTACTACCCTGAACCGCCGGCCGCGATTTACCATAACTGATCATCGACATCCGGTTGGGGGCTATTCCCAAACTCTTAAGGTAATCCATGGCTGAATTGGCCCGCTTCTCACCCAGAGACAGGTTGTATTCAACCGTTCCGCGTTCGTCGCAATGGCCCTCAATCTTGATTACGACCGTGGGATTATCTTTCAGAACCCGGGCATTGCCCTCGAGCGCCTTCTTGGCCGAGTCAACCAGATTGTACTTATCGAAATCAAAATATATGATTGCGAAATCGGACGCCTTGACAGGGACGATTTCGGGTTCCGGTTCCGGGATCGGTTCCGGTTTGACTTCGGGTTCCGGTTCCGGTTCGGGCTCGATAGTGACGACCTCTTCGACAGGTTTTGGCCCGCCGCCGCAATTGATCAGATACAAAGGCAACATTAAAACAAGCATGAATAATACGAGCTTTTTCATTGTCTCCTCCTTGAATTTTATACAGCATTTTTAATATTATTTTCCGTAAAATCCGCCAATCGATCGAATTTTATGAAATTTTATATATATGGTCAAGTAAAATCCCCTCTATCCGCTCATACCCCTCCTGTTAAAAGATTTAATTTTTATAAGGCGACCAGGCGGGATTGGTATTGCCCCCGCCGATTGTTATTTTGCGCTGATTGTGACCGAAAAGATCCATCGTGTAAAGCTCTTTCGATCCCAGCCGGTTCGAGGAAAAGACAATATGATTCCCGTCGGGCGAAAAACTGGGATTTTCATTGTCACCGATCTCGGTCAAAATCCGGAAATTCCTTCCGGTCACATCAATTATGCATATTTTAAAGTTCCTGTCCCGGGTAACAAAAGCAATCCGGTCTCCCCGCGGTGACCAGCAGGGTGAGTCATTGTAATTGCCGCTGAAAGTAAGACGTTTCAGATCGAAAAATTCAATATCCATGATATATATCTGGGGTGATCCGGTTCGATCTGAGGTAAAGGCCAGTTCCTTGCCATCGGGAGACCAGGTCGGCGCCGTTTCAATCGCCCAGCTGTAACTGAGCCGCTTGATGATTTTGCCTTTCCGGTCGAGCAAATACAATTCCGAATTACCATCCTTACTTAGGACACAGGCGAACGACTTGCCATCGGGCGCAACGGACACAGCGGTGTTGAGTCCGGGATAATCAGTTATTTTGTCGATGTGATTGTCATTCAAATTCAGCATGTATATCCGCGGTTCGCCATCCATGTAGCTGGTAAAATAAACATACTCACCGTCGGGCGTAAAACGGGGTAGAAGATTAATCGAGCCATTATTGGTCAGCTGCCTTTCATTCTGACCGTCATAATCGGCGATGTACAACTCTTGAGCACCATTATCCAGATCCTTGGAATAGACAATCCGGGTCCGATAAACTCCCTCATCGCCGGTCAGGAATTTATAAATATCGTTGGCGATTTGATGAACCAGGGTTCGATAAAATTTTTTCTCGGTTTCCATACGGTTTTTATTGATTTCTTTCCCGGATTCCGTCGAGAAAAGGCGGTATCCCAGGCGGATTTTATTCTGTGGGTATTCGACTTCAAGTTTGACGACATAAGATGCGCCGAGACGGGTCCAGGCCAGCATGGTCATGGTTTCGATTTCCATATGACGCATGAAAAAGGTGTCCAGCGGAACATTTTCGAAAAACGGCGAAAAATCGAGATCATTCTGGAGAATAATTCCGCAATTTTTCATTATTACCGAATCGGCGGCGGTTATATACTCGATACCGATATATCGGGCTTCCTCAACAGCAATGCGGGTCGGTTCGAAACTGACCTTTTCGGTCAATCGGCCGCGGACATCGCGAACCGATATTCCTTCCTGAGTCATGGCAGTCAAAGGCAATATCAATACAAAAAACAGCAATAAAATTCGTCTGCAAGATTTCATTTACCTATCCTGGTGAATATGGAAATTCCAAATGTATCCCGATAATTTCATCGGTAAATTCGTTGGGCAGCGGGGGCAAAGGCTGAGCCAGATTGACGGCTCTTTCGCAGGCGCGATCGAAGGCATCAATTCCCGAGGACTGCTCGATTTCGACTCTGAGTATTTTCCCCGAGCGAATTACCTGAAAATATATAATACAGCTTAACGGGCGATTGGCATAAACCGGATTACTCCAGTTACGCTCGATTTTGGTGAAAGCCTGGACAAACCAGTAGGGGTAATCGAAAGATGAGTTATCAATAGCGGCGGAACCAAATTTCGATCCGGGCCCGAGATTCTGGCTGACGTCTTTCTGACCCTCTGCGGTTCCCGATTTGGTTTCGGTTCCTCTGGCGGCATCCGGATTATACGGTTTATCTTCAGTTTTTGGCTTCGGCTTGGGTTTCGGTTTGTTCACCGGTTTGGCCTCGGTCACCGATTTGGCTTTAGGAATGAAGGCAATCTCATTATCGGCCACGAGCGCCTGAGGAATCGGCAGGGGCTCGATTTTAACAGGTTCCTCTTTTGGAGCCGGAGCCGGCAGGGATGCCAGGCGGACATTGATAACCTCGCCCAGGTCAGTATTAATTCGCGGCTTAAACGGGGTTATAATGACCATGACGATTATAATGGTAAAGTGTAGAAGAAATGATAATATTATATCCTGCTTCATCTTCGCCGTTTCGGGATATCTTCCTCCTTGGCGGTAATCAAGCCCAGGTCTTCGATACCCATTAATTTTAGCCGACCGATAACATCCACCACCGTTCCATAGGGAACCAGCGAGTCAGCCCTGAGAAATACGGATGATTTTCCCAATCGACGTAATTCGCGATCGAGATTCTTTTCAAAATCGCCCAGTTGCGACCAGACATCATTGATAAATACGCCGCCCTTACGATCGACCGTAATTACGACGCCTTCGGCCTGTTCACTGAGGGCTGCGGTTTTGGTCATGGGCAGTTCCACTTCAATCCCCGATTGAAGCAGAGGAGCCGAGATCATGAAGATAATTAAAAGAACCAGCACGACATCAACCAAGTTGGTGACATTGATCTCGGCCATAGCCCGATATTCGCGTTTTCTCATCAGGTCATATCCTTTTTGATGCGCGTCATAAACTCGAGGGAAAAGTTTTCGGACCGGTCGTAATAGAATTTGAGTTTATTGCTGGCCCAGTTATAGGCAACGACCGCGGGAATGGCGGCCCCGAGACCAACGATCGTGGCCAGCAGGGCCTCGGCTATTCCGGGTGCGACTACGGCCAGCGAGGCCGAACCGCGTTCACCAATGGACCAGAAAGAATCCATGACGCCGACCACCGTACCAAGTAAACCAAGGAAAGGCGAAGCATTAGCGGTGGTGGCCAGGAAAATCACCCGCCGCTCCAGAAAGCCTATTTCTTCGGCCACCGAGCGTTCCAGCGTCATCCCGATTATTTCTATCTCTTTATCGGTCAGGGGGTCCACTTTGTCCGATCCCTCGGAAGTTGTTTGTTTGGATGAAACAAACTCACTGATTTCATTATAACCATTGATAAATATGCCGGCCAGGGGGGTAAACTCAAGCGTTTTGGCCTGATTCATTATACCGGAAAGTTTTTTGGTTTTTCTGAAGGCGGCCAGAAAAGTGTGATCTTCGCGCTCCACCCGGCGAAAAAGACGCCACTTGTTGAACATGATCCCCCATGAAAAGAGGGAAAAACAGAGTAAAATGGCCAGAATGATACTGCCGAAGAGGCTTGATTGTCCTATAATCTGCCAGACGCCTCCGGAAAATAAACCGGCCGCGATTATCATTGAATATTCCATACCTTTCCTTTTTTATACAAAAGCAATTATACCGGTCCCGCATCAGGGCCGACAATCCAGCCTTAAGCGTTTTCGTCTGATTATTATACAGAGGAGCGTATATAGCGTCAACAAAAAGCGCAAAATACAGGGCAAAATTTATTAAACTTTTTGTTGACTTTTAGCCCTGATACTTTTTATTGCGCGAGTTCATAATTAAACTCTAACATTGGGAGACCAACTATGAAGAAACTGATGGTAATTATTATGGCCGGCCTGTTATTGGTCGTCTTTATGACCAGTTGCGGCAAAAAGGAAGAGCCAAAAACGGAACCTGCGGTTCAGGAACCGACCGAAGTAATGACCGATACCACTGAGATTATGGATACGACGCAGGTGATGGATTCCACCATGATGGAAAAACCGGCGGGTGCCACGGAAGGTAAATAGCATTTTGGGGCTCTGGTCTGATAATGACCTAATGATTTCAGTTAAAAGTTTAAAGGTCGCCGGAAGGCGACCTTTTTTATAAATCCTATTTGACATGATCGACTCATCCTCTGAGCCGATTTTTATTTTTCAAGATTCCAGCATCTCAACATTAGCACGAGGGACAATGGCCTTTTTACCGTCATCGAATTCGACTTCGAGAACTCTGGCCGATGAACCGGATTCGAGCCGGGTCAATTCCGGCGGCAGGTTGGCAACTTTACCCAGCATCCCAAAATAGGGGTGGCGGATTACCCTTACTGGTGTCCCGATATTCAGGCCCTGCTCTCGGTAATCGGCATCCTTGATGGCCGCATGGACGTCGCCCTCGAAGGGAATAATCACCTCGGGTCGAATGACTCCGGCCCGGATCTGGGTGGCTCCGTTGATACAGGCCAGTTTGCCCTCTTTCGATTTAAGCAGATCGAATGTCTTTTGGGCCATATTGATCTCCCCGAAACCTTCGGTAACAATCAAGGTCACCCCAATTTCTTCGGTTCCGGTAATGGCTACACCGATATCATAACCGAGGAAATCCCGCAAATCTTTGTCATCGAAACCGCCCACAATAATCCCGGCGGCTCCAACCTTGACCGCTTTCCTGATGGCGTTGGCGGTAACCAGGGAACCTCCAACCACCACTTTCCCGCGAAACTCCTCGGTGATATGGCTTTCCCGCAGAATAGTGATGTTGTCGGGGACGGCCATTTTTATTTCTCCGTGGGTTTCGCCGCCGATACCGAAAATACCCTGTACAAACGAGCCCCAGGCGGCCACGGTAATACCCTCACGCTCGAAAACATCGATAACCTCACCGGTTAAATATGCCCTGACGGTGACCGGGATGGGGGCACCGCGGAGTAGAACCTGGCCGGTGACCTGGGAGATCGATTCAATAGTGCCGCTTATTTTGGCTTTGCACTCCGATTTGAACAGGCCGAAAAAAGATTTCGAAAGGGCAATCACTTCACCCTCTTTTACCCTGTCGCCCTGCTTTTTAAGCATTGTATCCCTTATATCCTCAGGTGGAATTCCGAGGATATTGGCGACATTAATCGGTTCCACGGGACCCGGCAAATCGGTCCGGGCGACAATATCATCAGGCGAAACCTTGTCGCCCTTTTTTACCACCACCTCACCCTTGAGGGGAAGGATACGATTCTTTTTTATGAGAATCTTTTCCGTTACTTTCAAACCTGGAGTATATGCATGACCCATTTTATTCGCCTCTTATTGGAATCTTTTTAGTCCGGTTATTTCCTTTTAAATATGAAAAATATTATTGCCGCCAGCAGAATGATCGCCAGAACAATAATCAACACGAGGATTATTCCCGATGAACTCAAGTCTTTCGTGCCGGGTTCGGGAAAATCTTCTTCATCATAGTCGTCCAGTTCACGCTGGGAGACATCAACTATTTTGACTTCTTCTTTGGGAGCGACTTTGTCGAGATCTCTGGTCGAAAAGGAATTGAAAATACTCAGAAAATCGGGACGAACATCTTCATACATTTCCTTGGGAGCATAACACAGAAAAATCGCCACGCCCTTATCATAAAACCTTCGTATTTCCAGGAGGATTTTGTCGATATATTCCGATGATACACGGCCCTTGACCGCGATGGCCCTGAGTTTCCTGTCGTAAACCGGCTGCCCCAGATTAAAATTCCGATCGGTGCCGGTCAGAGACCCTTCGATATAATCACGCCCATATTCTTTGGATAACTGGTTGACCACCGAGTCTATCTGACGATCAGATAATTGCCCGGCCGGATCGAAAGAGAGAAATATATACGGCATCTCAAAAAACGGTTTGTCCGATTTCATAGCCAGAACGGCGTCATAGTCGAATTCATCGGGATTGATTTCCTGGGTTTGAAGGAATATATTAACGGTACGGTAGGAGACATGGTACCAGCTATCGGGATATTCAACGTAATAGCCGGCTTTCCAGTCAATAAAGACCTCTGCCGTCAGAAAGGATGGCATCAAAATCAGGCAGATTAAAGTTACAATCCTGAAAAATTTCATAATAGCCGCCTTTTTATTATCTGTCCAGCGCCTGGGCCGGGTAAATGTCCAGTTCCATCATCCATTTTTTCAGGTTTTCCACCCGGGTTTTTTCATCTTGGGGTAGTTCGAAGGGACGTCCCCGGCCGTCAAGAATGATTCCCACCACGCCTCCGGCCAGTTCGGTTACGACTTTGTCGCCTTTGCCGTTACCGAGATCCAGACCTCGGGCCGGTTCCAATTCGGCCTTAGCTTTTTCCGGAAGACCGTTTTCGGCCACGCCCAGTTTAATAAGTTTCATCTCGCCAAACTGCAATGTGCCTGATTCCACCTTGCCATCGGGGAGAGTGATCCGATAATCCATCATGGGTCCGGCCTTTTTCATATCACCGACCGGAGCGACACATGACCCAAGATGAATAAGACAATCTTTCTTAAAGACTTCGGTCGCCGCCTGGGGCTGAACCGTGGTCAGGACACCAAGTTGCGGCATCATGAAAATCGAATCGACAGCTAAACGAGTGACCCCTTCCGGCAGAAAAGCATCAATCAACATCAGGGCGGCCTGATTCCGTTTCGGAGCATGCGATAATACTCCCCCGGAACCAACCAGAATATCCAGGGTCATCATATTGACCAGAGTTTCTCCTGAACCTTTCTGTTCGAAAGCATCGGCGATGGTCCGCTGTTGCTGAACACCTTTCAATACGGTCGCAAAGTTTTTGTGCTGTATAAATGCCAAGCGCAAAGCCTCTTTGGCGATAGCCTGTTCAAAAATCAACTCCTCCATAGACTGTGGTATAGTGGTCGGGCGGATCATTTTATTTTTGACGCGATTACGCAGGTCGCGCTCATCCATGGAGAAGGGGACCCAACGCATGACATTCGGCAGGGTGGCTTCCGCAAAAACATTCGAAACCGAATAGCTCATACCCAGATTGGCGGAGACGGTGCGGTTGAAAACACCCTCTCTTGTACCCGCCTCTGTCTCCGGACGAAAAACCGAAAAAACGTCAGTGGTGGCTCCTCCGATATCAACTCCGACAACTTCGATATTTTCCATATCGGCGATGGTTTTAATAATCAGCCCGACGGCACCGGGAGTCGGCATAATCGGAGCATCGGTCCAGGTCATCAATTTGCGATAGCCGGGCGCCTGGGCCATGACATGCTCCATGAACAGATTATGGATTTCTTCCCGGGCCGGGCCGAGATTCTCGCGTTCCAGTACCGGTCGAAGATTTTCGACCATTTTCAGATCGACCTTATCAGCCAGAGTTTCGCTGACAGCCTCCCGGGCATCTTTATTTCCGGCATAAATAATCGGTAACTGATAACCGGAACCCAGACGGGGTTTGGGATCGGCGGCGGAAATCAATTCGGCGATTTCGACCACATGGGTAGTTGTTCCACCGTCTATACCGCCTGACAGGAGAATCATGTCGGGGCGCAAATGCCGAATCCTCTCTATTTGCTGATGGGGCAAACGTTTATCATTGGAGGCGATAACATCCATAACAATGGCCCCGGCGCCCAGGGCGGCGCGCTCGGCCGATTCGGCGGTCATGGAACGAACCACACCGGCCACCATCATCTGCAAACCGCCTCCGGCCGAGGAAGTGGAAATATAAACATCAGTGCCGGTATTTTCTCCCTGCACAGGTGAAATCACCCGACCCTCATCATTGAGAAGTTTACGTCCGGAGAGCTCTTCTACCTCGGCGATGGCATTTAAAACTCCCATGGTTACATCCTCAAATGGGGCCTCAACGGTGGTTGGCGCCTCACCTCGGACGATCAGACGGTATTCATCACCGCGTTTTTCGATCAGGATCGCCTTGGTGGTTGTCGAACCGCAGTCGGTTGCCAGAATCACCTTGATATCTTCAGGTTTCATTTTTGCCATATTGTATTCCTGCCAAAGTCTGATGTTTTCATCTTTCAGTCTGCGGCCGCTTCTTGCGGATTCCAGACTCCATTTTAAAGCCCCCGAAGCGGGCATTCAAGAACTATATAAATAATAAAAAGCACCCATAATGTAAACTGATTTTTTCGGAAAGCTTTTGCCCTGGAATATATCCGGGTCTCAGATCACATTGGTTTCCACCACCGCTTCACCTCTGGAGAACCGGCTCGGGTCCAGAGGTGAAATGTCGATGCAGGGTCCTTTCCCGCTGATCATTTCGGCCGCCACGAGTCCGGCCGCCGGAGCATGCATCAATCCATGTCCCGAGAAACCATTAACCAGGAACAACCCTTTAACCCTGTCGGAATATCCGATAATGGCATGATGATCGGGTGTCGTTTCATATAAACCGGCCCAGCTTTTGGCCATTTCGGCGGTTTCAAGCCGCGGTACCCGATCCAGAGCTTTCATAATAATTTCATCCGAATAATCGGGATCGACCGACTCATCGAAAGCCGGTTCCACTGACGGATCGGCCCATCCAAGTAAAAGGCCGGGCGATTCCTTATGGAAATATAGCCCGGATTTAACATCGACCACCATTGGGAAAGTCGGTTCGATATAATCCAGCGGACCGGTAGTGACGATTTGACGGCGGATCGGTTCCACCGGGACTTCATCTCCGGCCATCCGACCGATAATTTTACCGTAAGGGCCGGCGGCGTTTACGATCAGAGGAGTGTCGATATCGCCTTTGTTGGTAATGACGCCCATAATCGCCCCGCCTTCGGTCTTAATACCGGTAACCTCGGTTTCGATTTCAATTGTGACTCCGAACTTGCGGGCGGCCGAAGCATAGGCGTTAATCATATCGCTGGGATCGGCGATGCCATCATCATTGCAGAAAGTGGCTTTGATTATATCATCGGTTCGTACCGGGGGGGCCAGCCTATTGATTTCAGCCGGTTCCAGAAGATCGACTTTAAGGCCCAGTGACCTCTGCAATTCAACGGCCTTCATGAAGCGGGACAGCTCATCCTCATCGGAGAGCAAGAACATATATCCGTTTTGATCAAAGACTATGGGATAGCCGGTTTCTTCTTCAAAATGGACCAGCATTTCTTCCGATTTCATCGACATTTCAATATTTATCCTGGTCGAAAATTGGGCGCGGACACCGCCGGCGCATTTCGCCGTGGCTCCGGTACCGAGGAACATTTCCTTTTCCAGTAAAATGACTTTGCCGCAATTATGGCGGGCCAGCTGGTAAGCCACTGAAACGCCAATAATGCCGCCTCCGACCACAATTATATCAGCTGTTTTGCTCATTTTCCCAACTCCGGGTATCTGAAGTTCATAAAAAACATAGTGAAACTTTTCACTTTCTGATGTTCAATTTATCCTCTTTGCCTGATAAGTCAAGCAAAAAGGAAGGGTTTATCATAGGGAAGGAACTGTCTTCCGATGGTCGGGAATAAGATTATTCCTAATCTTCTTTTAGTCTGTATTTTTATAATATTTGGGGCATAAATTATTGAATATCAAAAATATCTTGATATATATGTTTTTTGTAATAAATTTTTGAACCATGCTGAAGGATGCCCTGTCAAAACTGCATTTGCGTTATCATCCCTCGGAAACGCAGATACTTATCACCATGTCCATCATCGTCGGTCTGGGAACCGGGCTGGGTGCTATTGCTTTTATTAAACTGATTGAATTCTGCAAGCAATTATTTTTCGAAACCTCGGAAGCGACTCTGACCAACCTGATCGGCCATTTTGATTACTGGATAGCACTGATACCGATGGCGGGAGGAATCCTGGTGGGTCCGATCGTTTATAAATTCGCGGCCGAGGCCAGAGGACATGGGGTTCCTGAAGTAATGCTGGCGGTGGCTCGTAAAGGAGGCGTTATCCGGGCCCGGGTCGCAGTGGCCAAGGCGATCGCCTCGGCCATATGTATCGGTTCGGGCGGATCGGCCGGTCGCGAGGGACCGATTGTCCAGATCGGTTCAGCAATCGGATCGACCATCGGGCAGTTGTTCAAAATGTCCCAGTCAAGAGTGAAAATTTTGGTCGGATGCGGCGCTGCGGCCGGTATCTCGGCGGTTTTCAATGCGCCGATCGCGGGAGTTATTTTTTCTCTTGAAATCATCATGGGCGATTTTGCAATAAAAACTTTTTCACCGGTTTTACTGTCCTCGGTTCTGGCTTCAGTTCTGACCAGGACGTTTTTGGGAGATCATCCGGCCTTTGATGTTCCCAGCTACAGCCTGGTTTCGGCGTGGGAAATGCCCCTTTATATGATTCTGGGCGGGGTTTGTGGCGTCGTGGCGGTTCTCTTTACGGTTTCTTTGGGTAAAGCCGAGGATTTATTCGAGAAAATAAAAGTCAACGGCATGCTCAAACCGGCTATCGGCGGTTTATTGCTTGGTATTATCGGGGTATATTACCCGCAAATTTTCGCCGATGGCTATGAGACAATCAAACTGACGCTCTATGGCAATATGATTGTATGGCTCACCCTGCTTTTAATATTCCTCAAGATTATCGCTACCAGTTTGACGCTCGGATCGGGAAATTCAGGAGGTATTTTCGCCCCATCCTTATTTATCGGCGCCGTAGCGGGAGGCACGTTCGGTTTCTTCGCTCATAGCCTATTCCCAATGGTAACGGCTACCGAAGGCGCCTATGCCCTGGTGGGTATGGCCGCCCTGGTGGCAGGCACTACCCACGCCCCGATAACGGCTATCCTGATTATCTTCGAAATGACCAGTGATTATCGGATTATTTTGCCGCTGATGGTGGCGGTGGTGTTTTCGACTCTGGTGGCGCGGCATATCTACGAACCCTCGATATATACCATGAAACTTATCCGGCGCGGGATCATTCTTAAGGGCGGGCGTGATACTGCAGTTCTAAAAGGTTCCCGGGTGGCAGAAATTATGGATGAAAAGTTTGATACCATTCCCGCCGATACTCCGATGGCCCATATTCTTGATCGCATCGCCGGTTCGCGAGGAACGACTCATATGGTAACGGATAGCACCGGGCGGTTTGTCGGGATTCTTTCTTTTCAGGATGTCCTGGGGATTCTATCGGAACATACACTCGATTACCTGGTCATTGCCAAGGATGTCGCCACGACCGACTATTTGACCGTTTTCCCGGATGAAGATCTTGATACCGCTTTGAGAAAAATGTCGGTCAAAGATTATAAATTGCTGCCAGTGGTTAATCGGAACGATCCGACAATTATCCTTGGTGTTTTACGGCGCGAGGATTTATTCCATTATTATAATAAGAAATTACTCGAGACTTTTGACAAATCATAAAAATAATTTCAAAACATACCGTTATTTTTTCGGTTCGATTCTGCTACGGTTAAGATAAATAAAAATCCCAACGGATTTTGGAATCATTTATTTTTGATACAATAAATAATCGCAAAAATTCCAACACCCGTTACATCATATTGTGTTCGTTGATGTCATTGTTCCCCACATATTGATTATTATGTTTTTCCGGAGAATCCGGCCGCCTTGCTTATGAGCAAATTCTGCTTGACTTATCCAGTTTATTTCTTTTATTGGATAATAAGTAAAGGAGAATTACGGTCAATGGATTGACCCTGAAAAATCGACTGACATCTGGAATGACAACAAAAAAGCCCGGAAAGCCGGGATTTCTTTATTAATCAACAGCTTCAAAGGAGGTGGGTGAATGAAATTGACCATCGAAAAACTGGAGGAGAAAATCGCCCCTGCTGGAATCAGTCTTGGCGGGCAATAACTCCTTTGGAAGTTGAAAAGAAGGCCGGCCATTTTATTGGTCTGCCTTCTTTTTTTGTGAGAGGATTTCTCCCAGCTTTTTGACTGCCGTCGAAACATAAATGATGCATTCGTTTTCCAGAAAAGTCCTGCGGTAACGTTCTTCCTTAATATCCGCCGCTATTGTTCTGATTGAACCCACCGCCTCTTTATAGAAGCGATAAGATTCTTCGAAATCCCGGTTTTCAAAACATAATTTGCCTAATGCGGATAGGGCATCAATTTTTTCCAGAATAAGGTGCGAATCGGACGCCAGGCGGATAGCCTTTTCAAAATAGCGCCGGGCCTCGGTTCCGTTATTCAATGATCCGCTGATTTTTCCCCACATATTATAATAATTGGCATTATCAAGATTGGAATGCCCATCACCAAAATACTCGGATAATTGCTCCAGTGTATTCCGGGCGTTTTCTATTTCGCCCTTTTGCAGATACGAGGCGGCCAGACGGAGCATTATTTGATTGGTGGTAATCGGAGAATGCAGGGGAACGGCCAGATTCAGTGATTCTTTCAAGATTTCGATATCTCCCGCTATTTCTCCGAGAATAAGGTTGGTTTGGATAACACCTTTTTTATTCCCCGATTTTTCAGCCAGATTCTTGCCTTTATAGGCGAATTGGGATGCCTGTTCCCGTTGATTCAGTTTGAAAAACAATCCGGCTAATTCAACCAGACAGGTGATGTAGGAATTGCTGTCGTCGATTTTTTCATATATCCCGACGGCTTTCTGAAAGTTCTGATAGGCCCGTCCGTAAAATCCCATTTTCATTTGAGCAACAGCCATTGAGGTCAGAAAAACAGCCGTCATCTGTTCGTCGTTTAAATCGTCGGCCAAGGACAGGGCTTCCTTTATATAAGCGATTGATTCCTTCAGCTGACCGGCGCCCAGCATGACCAGAGTCAAATTTTCCAGGTTAAAAAGAAGTTCTTTTTTACTGCCGATCTTGCGATTTAATTGCGATGATTCGTTCAGGTACTCCAGAGCACGATCACATTCACCCAGTTCATAAAGAACATAACCGAGATTATTAAGAGTCCGGGCGATCTCGATGGCATTGCCGATTCTCCGCAATAATTCCAGAGTCTGTTCCAATAGTCGTGAACTCCGTTTGAGCCTTCCCTGGAAGTAGCATACGCTGCCGATATTATTAAGAGTGCTGGCCATATCCGCCTTGGCATCGAGCCGACGCTGGATTTTCAGAGCCGCAAAATAGCTTTTCAGGGCTTTTCGAAATTGGCTACTGATAGTATAGATATTACCCATGTTATTCAGAGTATGCGATAGTTCCAGTTGATCATCCAGAGTCCCATAAATTTTCTTTGCTTCCAAAAGAGCTTCGATACCTCGGGCATAGTCTCTTTTTAATTTATAGAGATCGCCGAGATCTTTATAGGTTTCGGCCAGTAGCCGGTCGGGCGGAAGGTTCTTATAGAGATTGATTATTTCATAATAGGTTTTGCCGGCCCGATCGGTATCACCGATCATTTTTTCGATGTCCCCGATTTCCATCAGGATACGAGCCAGATGCTCCCGGTCGTTCTCGAGGCGGCAAAGGTCGGCCATTGATTGCAATAGCTCCAGCGCCTGGTCGTTTTTATTGTCATTGATCAATTTGTTGGCGGCGTCGATGGTGACGGAAAATCCCCGCTCGATATTGCCGGCTTTGATGAATAAGCCGGCGGCGAGAATATCATCCAGGTACGTTTCCAGGGCGTAATCGGCCAGTTTACCGGCGAATCGTCTGACGGTGGTATCCGATAAACCGTGGCGGGCATAATTAAGAAGAGGGCGAGTTACGAATTCCGTCACGTCTTTTTCGCTGATGATGCCGATCGACATGGCCCGGGGAATATCCCCGGTTAGAGCAGTCAGGACGATTTTCTTTTTCCTGGAATAGGGAAGGGAATGGAACCGGATGCGGTCAAGTTTGCGAAGTCGGTTAGGGAATATTATTCCCGCAGGCGGACAGGAAAATCCCAGCTTTCCGTTCGACCATTGCAGCCGACCCATTTGAAAATTAATTTCCAGAATATTTCTCAGACGGGATTGCTGATTTCCACAGTATTCCAAAAGGGTTTCTCGAATGGGTGCATCCATTGTCAGGGGGGCGGACGCGAGAATCTCGTTGGTTGTCTTCCCGGCCATAATTTCCAGGATGTGTTTGGGACGTATGCATTTTCGGAACGGAAAGGTCGCCCCGAGTTTTTCTAAGTACTCACACAGCGAATAACCATCGGTTGGCCGGAATTTCGGAGATTTATGAAGCAGGGTCATGATGGTATTCGAAATGGCTTTATCCAGGTTCGGCCGAATACGGTTTGGTTCGGGAGGCTCCTGTTCTTTGACCGCGGCATTGATGCGAACCGGGTCGGTTTCATGATTCAGGAAGGGATGTTGTCCGGTTGCCAGTTGATAGGCCACCACCCCGCAGGCAAAAAGGTCGGATCGATGGTCAAGAATTCCGGAATCGATTGTCTCCGGGGCCATATAGCCGACGGTGCCGATTCCCAGGCGGGAATCCTTATTCTCGGTGTCCCGCCGTGCCAGAGAGAAATCGGAGATTTTCGTATATCGCAAAGTGGAACCGGCATAATCGTCGATCCGGCCGGTCAGGAAAATGTTCTGCGGTTTGATGTCGCCGTGGTAAATCCCCGCCAGCCTGAGATAGTACAGGTTGATTGAAAGAGCGGAAAGGACATTCAGAAATATATGATGGTCGTCGATGATCGGGATAACATCAAGAGTCAATCCGGGGCAATATTCCAATATAATATAAGGAGTGCTTGAATTTTCGGTGTTTATTTCCATGATTCTGACCAGACCGGGGTAGGACAGGCCGCCGATCAGGCTGTTTTCGCGATTAATGAGAGCGATAAACTGATTGATATCTTCGGGAATATTATTCAGGATGGTCTTAAAAGCGAGGGGGCGGTTGTTATTCTTTTTACGGGCAAGGTGTACCCTGGCAGTTCCTCCCGATCCCAGGATCCGATCAATAATATAATTACCCGGTGTCAAACCTTCAGCAGTCATAAATCAAAGAGCTTGAAGTTGTTTTTCCGGCAACAAAATCGTAAAAGTCGTTCCTTCGCCCTCTTTTGATGTCAAAGTGATATCACCCTGATGGTTTTTAATAATCGTTTTGCAATTGGCCAGGCCGAGGCCATGACCGGTTTTCTTGGTGGTGAAATGAAGCTGGAAGATTTTTGACAGATTTTTCTCACTGATACCGATTCCATTATCGGTTATCATGATTTTGACGCTGGAATCGGCCGGATCGTTTTTTACCTTTAGCGAAATCCTTTTCGTGAAATCATGGTTGCCGTTCTGGATTTCCAGTTTTTCGCGTTCGCTGATGGCGTCGGCCGCGTTATTAAGAAGATTTAGGAGGACTTGCTGAACCTGGCCGACATCGATTTCGATTTCGGGAATTTTACTGTCGAAATCGAGCGAGAACTCGACCTGCCTGAAGCGCGATTGAGCTTTCAGGGAGAAAAGTAATTCCTCGATCAGGCGCCTGATATCATAAACGATAATTTCCGTTTCAAGCTTGGAGAAATCCATCAGGCCATCGGTAAAACGCTTCATCTTGGAAATATTTTCGACAATTTGCTGCGAATTGAATCGGGCTTTGTCATCGCGTTCTTTTTCGAGATTATAGGAGAGCAGTTCGGCATTATTGGCAATAATGGCCAGGTAATTGTTGAGTTCATGTCCGATTGAAGCCGCCATTTCGCCCCGGGCCACCAGTTTTTCAGAAAGAATAACATATTTTTCCATGATGACTTTTTCAGTGATATCTTCGATCACCAGGATAAGTCCGTCGCCGCCATGAGGGATTTTATTGATCGGAGAGATTTTGACGGACAGGACTTTTTCTCCGTAACCGGTATTGTGAAAGTATCTGGCTTCCTCGAACGGTTCGTGAGTTTCCATGGCCGTGTCGATCATTTTTTGCCACTTATAGATTTCCTTATCCGGGACCAGATCGAAGAAGTTCGAAGCGGTTTTACCGACATTTAACAACTCGATGCCATCCCGATTCTTGTCGAGGACGGCCAGGGCAGCGTCGTTGATGGATACGAGGTTGTACCTGTAATCGATAACAAAGACACCGACCGGGGAGTTGTTGATGACTTTTTCATTGAATTTTTTCAAATCAAGAAGCTGGTAGTACAGCATGGCATTGTGAATGGCATGAGCGGCCTGCTGGGCCAACATTTCAAAAAGATACAGGTCGGATTTTAGAAACAGCTTGGCCTGAGATGAATTATCCAGATATATGATACCTATGACCCTGCTTTTTATTTTCAGGGGGACGCACATGATCGATCGTAAATGCAGTTCTACCACCGACTGCTGTTTGGCGAAGCGTTCATCCGAAAGAGCATCGGAGGTATAAACGGATTTCCCGGTTGCGGCCACCTCGTCGGCGATTGAATTGGATATCCGGAAATCCTCATCGGCCATGGTTTCTTTGCAGAGATTATAGGCGGTTTTAAACTGCAATTCGTCGGTCTCATCGAGAAGCATGATAAAACCGCGCTCGGCAGCCAGCAATTCGATGGCTTTTTTCATAACGATTTGGAGAAGATCCTCCAGAACCAGCGAGGAGTTTATAGCCAGAGAGACCTGCAGAACGGCTTTAAGATCATTGGAGGCTTTATTCCCGGTAATGGAGTCGGCCTCAATTCGGGGATTATCTTCCGCGATTTCATTCAAAGCCGCTTCCATTTCGGCCAGAACGTCGCTGGTGTCGGGGACTTTAATTTTTTCGGTATCCGCTTCGAATTCCTCATGATAAGAATCAAGAAAAAGGTTGGAGGAATAATCCAGGGTATTTTCGTCTTTTTTTTCCATATCGCTCAACCGCTTAGATGTTGTTATCTCATTATCTTATCGGCAGATATATGGTTGACTTTATGAATTGCGAGGGATAGATAATAACGGGCCTTTTTTGAGACCCGGTTGCAGATTAGGTATTCTTCCTGAAGTCGGAAAATCTATGAGCGGCGCGGTTATCTGACTCCGCGATTAAAAGTTAAGTCCAAGACGGACATGGATTTTAAAAGTCGAGTCGGATCGGTCGAGACGTTTGGCGAGATCCAGACGGATATTGTCTCCCAGCGAAAGACCTATCCCGAGCGAATTTTTTACTTCAGCATCACCCAGTTTTCCTGTTTCTTTGGCCATCTGTCCGATATTGTAAAACAGCCATCCCGTCAGATCGGTATTGGGGAATCTTATGGCATATTCAATATCCCCGAGCCAGAATTCGTTCCCGTAGAATTCCTTGTGCCGGTAGCCCAGAAGAGTATTTATGCCGCCGATATAGAATATTTTATTGATTGGTAAATTACCGTTGGCATGACCATACACGGCACCGAGGTACAGACCGGTCTGACGGCTAACCACCTGGTAATGGCCGAGCCGGATCCGGTATCGCGTATATACAAAATCATCGTTCCATTCACCGGGTAACCATTCGACCTCTCCATATCCCTTCCAGAACGAAGTTTCATACTTATCCTGATCGCGGCTGTTGTCATAGTCAAACCTGCCAATCAGGGCGGAAACCTCTGCCCGATCGAGTTGATTGATCATTTGAGATCGATCAGGTCCCGAGATGGAGGCATAGTTTTCCGGGAAACGCTTACTGCCGCCGAACATCGACCACAAATCACCGTGCGCATCCAGCCAGTGATATTTCTCGATCCGAATTCCCAATTCCACCTGCAAATTATTAACGGGAACAGACCGGATGAAACCGTAACCGCCTTCGGTTTCATAAAAATCCTTATAATCTTCCGTCGCCAGAAGGGCAAAGATGGTATTATGCAGATCGGATATAATCCAGTCATCATCGGAGGCCAAACGTTTATATATAGTTCCTCCGATGGTTAGGGGTTGGGGAATAAAAAAGGACTGCTCCAGGTCCACAACATAACGCCAGCTTTCGGAGGAAAAGCCATAGCCGGCGTATATTTCAATTCGGGGCAGGGAGGAGTCTTCCGACGCAAAACCTATCCCGAGATGCGGCGTCGCTCCGTCAACACGGTTATAATCGAACTTAAAGATCGGATAAAATTCCTTGTCACCATCATGCCAGAATTGATGCCGGCCTAATCGTATCCGGCCCTTATTCCCCGAGGCTATTATTCCACCATAAATGGTGGCTCCCCGATCGGCTTTCACCTGGCCGTCAAGAGCAATAATATCGCCCCTGATAACAGCTTTTTCGTCGATCTCAATATTCCCGAAAAGGGAAATGACATCTTCATTCACTTCGCCGTCAATTTTAATATCCGCCCCGAGTCCGACCACGGCGCCGCGGATAAAATCGCTATCCGAGACAATGGCTTGTTCAAAGGAAGTTATTAGATTTTTTCTGCGGTTTCGAAATTGATTTGATGAAGATTCGCTTCTTTTACGAAAATATATATCCGTTTTATTTTCCTCAGTCGATATACTGACATCGTCGATTTGATCCGGGCTGTAGACGTGATTGCCAATTATGAACCCATCAGCTGTCAAAAGGGATTGCCCCTTGATAGATATCCCTGATTCCGATCGATTGATATCTCCGCGACTGAAGGTTGTAACAGCGGTCGTATCATCACCGTAAATGGTCAGCGTTATCAGGTCATCATTGAATGAAATAGTGATATAATCTTCCATTTCGGGCGAACGGTCATATTTTTTATAGTTGTCAATAGCCAAAACATTCTGGCCCAATATCAGCAGGGTTAGTGCGATTTCAAGACTAATTTTTCGGGGCATTCCATCATTCCTTTTTCAAGCATCCATTCGGATTAAAAAATAAACCATATTGGAACATAACGGCAAGATATTATTTGCCTTTAATAAATCTTTCCCGGTAATCGGCCAGCGCCTGACGGTGGGAGATGAAAGCGATTTTTTCCGGCAACTCATCAAATCCAAAAAAACGGGCATCGAGAGCATCATCATCGGCCCGCAAACGACCCCCTTCAGGTGTGGCCAGATAAAGAATCAGAACAGCGTTAAGGCGGGGGTCGTCCTGACCGGAATAGACCTCAAAGAATGAATCGATCTTTATATCCAGGCCGGTTTCTTCGCGCAATTCCCGAATGGCAGTATCAGACGGGTGCTCCTGCCATTCCATGAATCCGGCGGGGATGCACCACCAGCCGATTTTGGGTATAACGGCCCGTTGTACCAGAAGTATTTTGCCATTATCAATGACCATTGCTCCGGCCGCCGGGATGGGATTATGATAGTAGATGAAATCACATGAGTTCGAGGTACATTTCAGGCGTGGGCTATTGTCAATGATCTGTTTTGCGAGTTTACTTCCGCACCGGGGACAGTATTTATAACCGAGAAAATTGCTTTTTCGTTCAAAAAGGAATTTTTCATCATGGGACATATCCGTCACGTCAGACTCCTTTAAGGATTTTCAGGATTACCAGAGTGGTGTCATCCCGGGGCGGATCCGCTGGATCAAAGCTTTCCTTGTCCTTCAGAATAGCCCGGGCCAGTTCCTCCGTGGTTAAGGTTCTTTTTTCTACAACCTGATTGATAATTCGTTCCTCCCCGTATTCCTCTTCATTATCGTTCATGGCCTCGGATAACCCATCGGTATAGAAGAAAATCAGGTCATCCTTGTTCAGTTGAATCATGGAGTCCTCGTACATGGCGTTACTGAAGGCCCCGATCAACATACCTCCCCTTGAGAGAAATTCATAAGAACCATCGGCGCGGACCAGAATAGGGTAGTTATGTCCGGCGTTGGCGTAGTAGAATCTGTTGGAGACGGGATCAAATTCGCCGTAAAAGAGGGTGGCAAACCTTTCCGAAGAGGTCATCTGGGTAACATAGCGGTTGACATTTCCAAGTATTCGCGAAATACTGTTCTCGTTGCCGATTTCGGAACGCAGCATGGCCTGGATCTGGGTTACCATGAGAGCGGCCGGCAAACCTTTGCCCGAAGCATCGGCAATCACCAGCCCAAAACGCCCATCGTTTTTACCGATAAAATCATAGAAATCGCCTCCGATGGTTCGCGAGGGAAAGGAACAGGCGCATATTTCATAGGAATCGGATCGGGGAGGATATTTGGGTAACAGGTCGAGCTGAATTTGTCGAGCCATGGTCATTTCATCATGCAGGCGTTGTTTTTCCAGAGAATCGAGATAAAGACGAACATTGGTCAAGACAGTGACCAGTTGATTGGCAATAACGCCCAGCATGCTGATATCTTCGGCATTATATCGGAAACCGGAAATTTTTGCTGTCAGGGCCAGGAAACCCAGCATATGGTTGGCGTCTTTGAGCGGCAGTATCAACTGGATTCTGCGGCGGTGAATTTCTTCGTAGAGGCGGCTGTTCTGGGAATACAGAGATAGGCGATCGATCGTGGTCGGAAAATCGAGTTGACCGACTCCGCCGAGGAAAATATCGTTGCGGTCAATGGCGACCATCTCCGGGAAATCTTCCGATGAAAGCAGGACATAATCGTTGATCTTGTCGTCAAAAAGGACAAAATATATGCGCCCTATCAGAATGCTTGACTGGAGAGTCCTCTCAATGGTTCCACGAACCTGATTGAGATCCAGAACCGAGGTCAATCTCCGCGAGAGTTCCTCCATCACATTTCGATAATCGGTATGGCGTTTAATGAAAAAACGGTTGATGATGTTATCCAGACGGGAGTTAATCGGCTGAAAAAGTATCAGGGCCAGGACAATAAAGGCAATATTGGCGATGGTGGTTTTTTCGCCGAAGATCGATGCCAGCATAATATTGGTTTGTCCGACCAATAGTATGTACATCCCCACCAGGATCGCCGATGAAATGGTATACACCAATGATTGCCTGACCAGGACAGTAATGTCGAGAAACTGATGGGTCACTATCGACCAGATGATAGAACCGCCCCCGATAAATAGGGTGAATATTATCAGAATTGTTTTCAGGGTGGATGACAGGTCAACAGTAAAGATATCCGGAAGCAGAAATCCGAAAGTGTAAATACCCATGGCAATGGAAATACCATAAATGATTACAGTGGAGCGGTTTCGTATCGGTTCGCTGGAAATCTGCGCCCGCCCGCGGATTATAAAATAGAGAGCAAGAATGACGTAAATGACATTGATCACGGCAAAGAGGGTCTTCTCCGAACTCAGAAGGAGAGTGAAACCGAGTACGATCCACTTGAGCAGAAAGGTCAGGGGTTCCAGGATGAGCGAGATAAAACCCTCGCCTGATTCGATATCGAGAAGACCAAGTATTTTTTCCGGATTGTTAAATACAATAGCCAGAAGCAGGTGGAAAAGGTGAGGGAAGAAGATAAACAGGCGCAGTCGGGGGTGTCGCAGACTGGAGAGTCGATCAACCGGAAAAACCCAGGAAAATAAGAGAAAGGCCGGGAAAAAAAGCTCCCAGGTATAAAGTAAGTTATATACAACCGATTCCTTGAATGGTGCTCCCGACGAGACGGTGGGTTCCACAATAGATCCAAGGGCAAGAAAGATCGGTCCCAAGGCGGCGAAAAAGAGCATCAAACCGGTGACACGGTTAAGCCGTCCCGCGAAGTCATCCCGCAGGATGCTGTAGGCCAAAAACAGAAAAATACCGCCGAAAATAAAATAGATCGCGGTCGTTATGGGTTGAATGAACTCCATTACTTAATTAGACCGAAAATTCCTCAAATATGTTTTTTTATGGTGACTTTGGTTCCGCGACCGGGTCGGGAATTGAATTCAACCTTATCCATGAGCGATCGCGTGATAAAAATCCCCCGTCCGACCTCTTTGAGGAGGTTTTTATCATCGATGGGATTTTCAACTTCGTCGGGATTGAATCCGTTCCCTTCATCGGTGACGGAAATTTCCACCGTTGAATTACTTTTGCCGATATCGACGATAACCGTTTTTTCAAAAACGGATTTGTTGCCATGAGTAATGGCGTTATTGACCAGTTCGGTAACGGATATGGCGATATCGGCGATGGCCGATTCATTGACGCCGAATTCAGCCAACCTCCCTTCGACAAAAATGTCGACATCGGGCAGATATTCCTGGGATGAAGGAATTTTAATCTGATTTTCAGTGATAATTGGTCTTTTCATGTTATAGGGTTCCATCTTAAATAAAAAAGGCAGGTCCGACATAACCTGCCCACATTATAATTATCTATCTCCAAATGGTTAGAACGATTTGATGGCATCCTCGACCGAATCGAAAGCCTCGAAAACCGTTACCAGCTTGGTAATGGTCAGAAGCGATTGAATCTTGTCGGTCACATTGGCCAGTTTCAAATCACCATGATTGTTGCGCAGGGTAGTCAGTCCGGAGATCAGTATTCCTAATCCGGTTGAATTCATCCATTCAACCCTGGAGAGGTTTATAATTACTTTCTTCTTGCCCTGTTCAATTAACTCATGCAATTTTTCATGAAGGATGGTGGCATCCGGTCCCCCCATGATTTTGCCCTTAGGCTCGAGTACCCACACCCCATCCTGTTCATAATCGTTGAGCCTCATCTGGTTTTTGGAACCTCCGGTTTGTCTTTTTATACCTACGCAGCTTTTATTGTCTTGTTGCCATGTTAAAATTTATTCGTCTCGCCCTCGTTATACAATGCAAAAATCTAAATATAAACGAGTTATGTCAAGGTCTTTTTCGCCATTGAGATCATTGTCTTGGAACCAGATGGAAACTGGGATTTATGGTCACGGTCGGGATACCTATGGGTAATTATTGCCTCTATGAGCGGGTCGGAGCCGGTTATCCAATTAAGACTTATGGAGCTAAATTACCATTTTGGGAAAAGGGTTGGTAATATACAATATGAATACATCTCAAAATATTGAGACACAATATATTGTGATTTTTTTTGAAATATCGACATTTTTTTATTGACTTGGCGGCGAGTTTTTTTTAGTCTGCTACCCGCGCTATGAGGGGTGGAGAGGCCAACAGGCATTACTGCTTTGTAAGCTATTAAGAGGCTGAGACTTATGTTGTTATGGGGGCTGAAACTGGGGGGGTGTTTTTACCCTCATAGAAAAAACCGCAGGAAAGTGACACTTTAAAGGGAATAAAGAGGTTATATTGACATGGACAGCACAATCACAAATATCCGGGGAGAGAAAATGAGGGAAGTTGTGGCCCGGCCATCGGTGGAGTTGATGGCCATAACGCCGGACGCCGAGCGGGTAATTGAACTGGCCTGCCGGACCTGTTATCTGTCATTTCACAGATACAATCCGCCAGATTCGACCGAAGAACTTATCAAGAAAGTTATCAGAAAGAAGCATCACTCGGTGCTGGAGCACGCCATGGCCACTTTTCGTATCAAGGGCGGTTCACGTACCTTTACCCATGAGTTGGTCCGCCACCGATTGATGTCGCCATCACAGGAGTCGCAGCGGTATGTCGAATATGGCAAGACACGTAATTTCGATGTTGTTCTGCCGCCAACCATTGAGGCCACGGATTTCCGGGAGAGATATCTGGATATGGCCATTAAATGCGAGGAACTATATAATGAAATGATCGGAGCCGATATACCGAAAGAGGATGCGCGATATATACTGCCGGGAGGAACGACCTCGGAAATCGTTATATCCGCCAACTTCAGGGAATTCCGCCATATTTTCGAGGTGCGGTGCAACCCGCGGGCTCACTGGGAAATCAGGGGTATTTGTCTGGATATGTTGAAAATTATGAAGAGCGAAGCCCCAATTGTTTTCGATGATTTCGAGATCGACTGGGAAACGAAATCGGCCCGATTAATTGAATCTTAGGAGCGTGTCATGGAAGATAAAAATGAATTTCAGTTATCCGAGAATTCGCTGAAAGTGCTGGAGCGCCGCTATCTCAAGAAGGATGATAACGGGCAGGTAGTGGAAACTCCTGAGGAATTGTTTCACCGGGTGGCCCGGGCCATAGCTGAACCGGAAAAAAAGTTCGGGGCTTCGACCGAAGAAACTCACGCGATCGAGGATTCCTTTTATGATATGATGTATAATCTCGAATTTATGCCCAATTCGCCTACCCTGATGAATGCCGGGCGGCCACTGGGGCAACTGTCGGCCTGTTTTGTTTTACCGGTAGCCGATTCCATGGAATCGATTTTCGATGCCGTCAAACATACCGCCCTGATTCATAAATCCGGAGGCGGGACCGGTTTTTCTTTTTCGCGGCTTCGTCCCCGGAATGCGGTTGTCGCCTCGACATCGGGGGTGGCCTCGGGGCCGATTTCATTTATGAGGGTGATCAATTCCGCCACCGAAGCGGTCAAGCAGGGAGGAACCCGGCGCGGTGCCAATATGGGTATTTTACGGGTTGACCATCCCGATATTCTGGATTTCATCTCCTGCAAGGATGACCTTTCGGAGTTGACCAATTTTAATATATCCGTGGCTATCACCGACGCTTTCATGAATGCCGTTAAGGAAAACGGGCGTTATGAATTGATTGATCCCCAAACCGGATCGGTATATATCAAAGATGGGCAACCGGTCATGCTTCAGGCCCGGACGGTGTTCGATAAAATTATCGCGCATGCCCATAATACCGGTGAACCGGGACTTATGTTTCTGGATCGCATGAACGACGGCAATCCGGTTAAGAAGGTCGGATTATATGAATCGACCAATCCGTGCGGCGAACAGCCGCTTTTACCCTACGAAAGCTGTAATCTGGGTTCCCTGAATCTGAGCAAGATGGTTCGGGCAGTGGTTGATCTGGATTCACCGCGGGAATTGTCGCGTTATGAAATCGATTGGGACAAGCTTGATCGAACGGTCCGGAGTTGTGTTCATTTTCTGGATAATGTTATCGAGGCCAACAAGTATCCGCTTCCGGAAATCGACCTTCATACCAAGCAAAACAGGAAAATAGGCCTGGGTGTGATGGGCTGGGCCGATTTGCTGGTGATTCTGGGGATTCCGTATAATACCAATGAAGCCCTGGAACTGGCCGAGAAAATCATGTCGCGGATACAAAAGACCGGGCACGATGAATCACGGAAACTGGCCGAACGCCGGGGAGTCTTTCCCAACTGGGATAAATCATTCTTCTACAAGGAAGGTCAGGGGCGGCCGATGCGTAATTCGACAGTGACGACAATTGCGCCGACCGGTACGATCTCAATAATTGCCAGTTGTTCTTCGGGAATCGAACCGCTTTTTGCGGTTTCCTATGTCCGGACGGTGATGGATAAAACCCGGATGATCGAAGTTAATCCTTTATTCGAACGGATTGCCCGGGCCCGCGGTTTCTACAATAAGGAATTGATGGAGAAGATTTCTCAAACGAATTCCATTGCGGAACATGAGGAAATTCCAGAAGATGTCCGCCGGATATTTGTCACCACTCATGATGTCAGTCCGGAATGGCATGTGCGGATGCAGGCGGCTTTCCAGAAATACTGCGACAACGCCGTATCCAAGACCATTAATCTGCCCAATGAGGCTTCGGTGGAGGATGTCGAAAAAGCCTATATGCTGGCTTATGAACTGGACTGTAAGGGGATTACCATTTATCGTGATGGGAGCCGTTCGGAACAGGTTTTATCCACCGGGGCCACCGACACCAAAACCACTCCGGAGAAAAAACAGCTTCCCGAGAGCCGGGAGGTCAAAGACCGGCCGCAATTTCTCCACGGTATCACCGAGAAAATAAAAACCGGTTATGGTAATCTCTATGTTACGGTCAATGTAATCGATGGCAAGCCGTTCGAGGTTTTCGCCCAGATCGGCAAATCGGGCTATTCGACCATGGCCGACACCGAAGCCATTTGCCGTTTGATCTCGCTGGCCCTGCGTTCGGGCGTTCCGGTTGATAAGGTTATAAAGCAACTCAAGGGTATCGGCGGAGCCTCACCGGTTTTCGGAAACGGAGCCCTGATTTCTTCGATTCCCGATGCCATAGCTCATATTTTGCATAGTCATTTCGGTAACGGCCAGAAGATAAAAGAGGACTTGGATATTTCCCAGGAATTCTGTCCTGACTGCGGTGGGCGGATTGAGCACGACTCCGGCTGTGTCGTATGTCGTTCATGCGGTTATTCAAAATGCTGAACCTGCCGATATAACTTAGATGGGAAAGGGGCTTATACCCCTTTTCCCGGGGTTATATTATGGCAATAGCAGATTTTATACCGGCGGGAAGAACCTCGCGTATCGTTAAGGGCGATAAAGAACTGCAAATACAGACCGAGTATGCCTACCGACCCCATGCGCGTCTGACCACTTCTATCATTTCCAATGGTCAGGTTATTCAAAAAATACAAAAAGACCTGGTTGCACCGATTGCTTCCATTGAAGAAAAATTCAAGGTCGAGGGTTTGCTTCGCAAGCAACATATGGATGTTCTTGAAATAATCAGGAGTAAGGATTATTCGCCGGAACTGCAAGTGGATAGGGCAGAACCTTTTACTGAGAAAAAACCTGTCACATTGATGGAAAAACTGGCCGCGATAAACGGTGTCGAAAGGGTTTTTCGAATCGACAATGACGGCAAATTCAATACCGCCGACATCTCGGAGGAATTTCAAAGACAATTTTCTTCTGTTTTTAAAAGCCTTTTTGAAATAATCGGGATATTCGGGCAGTTGCCAGGTGGGAAACGGGAAAGCGGGGTTTATGAAATAGAGCCTCATCGGCTGTATTTCGTCTCCGGCGGTCATGAATGCTATTTCCTGCTGACCAGGCGGGTTATCAGGGAAAACACCATAGAAATTGATATCCAGTCGGTATTGAAGGAGTGAAAATCTTCGGGGTAAAAAAAGCTCGGAGAAAGGAAAAATTATTTGAAAAAACTCCTCATTGCCATACGGTAAAGGATTTTTACAGCCGCCCGAGGTGTTTAGCTTTCGCTACCACATAAGTGGGTCACGGCGTACGCGCAACCTGCATGGAGACAACCTTCATTAATGAGTTGTTAGAGATTTTTCAAAATATCCCTTTCTCCGACTCATTACATACTATAATTTATACAGGTAAAAAGATTCTGGCAACCAATATTTTCAAAGTCTTGCCAAAAATTGTATTAATGCATATGTTGTCTTATATTCATATTCGGCAAAAGTGAGGTTATATCAAGTATGATCTATTCGGTGGGAATTGATTTAATCGATATGGAGCGTATTCGGAAGGCGCTGGACCGCTTTGGAGACAGGTTCGTCCGCCGTGTCCTGGGCGAAGAAGAACGTAATCTCTATCGGGAAAAGCGAAATAAGGTTCAATTCCTGGCGGGGCGTTTCGCCTCAAAGGAAGCGGTCATCAAAGCGCTGGGGACCCTGCTGGATTCCGGAATGACGCCGCGCTGTATTCAGATTTTAACCGACCTGTACGGCAAACCGTATGTCCATTTCGACGATGTCATCCGGGAAAAAATATTCGACAAAGAGGTCAAAATCTCCATAACTCATGAACGCACCATGGCCGCCGCGGTGGCTATCCTGACCGGGGACTGATATGAAAGACGATGACATTCTGGATATATTTCGTAAGGCCGATGCGCTTCTGGAGGGACATTTCAAGCTGACTTCGGGAAAACACAGCGATATCTATTACGAAAAGTTCAACATTCTCAAACAACCGCACCTATGTGAACAGGTCTGCCGGGAGATGGCTACCCGATTCAAAAATGACCGGGTAGAATTGGTAGTGGGACCGACCACCGGCGGTATTATTATTGCCTATGAAGTGGCCAAGGGACTCGGGGTTAATGCCATTTATGCCGAGGCGGCCGATGGGGGGAAGGGACGGGTGTTCAAACGCGGATTCCATATCGAATCGGGGACCCGGGTTTTGATCGTCGATGACATTCTAACCACCGGCACCTCGATTTTCGAAGTTATTGATTTAGTCAGGCAGTATGATGCCGAAATAGTTGGAATTGGGGAATTTCTTGATCGTTCCGGGGGCAGAGTAAAATTCGATTATCCTTTTAAGCCTTTAGCATCAGTTACCGCCGATGCCTGGGAACCGGATGAATGCCCGCTGTGCCAAAAGGGTATACCACTGACTCAGCGGGGGAGCCGGAAGTTTCAAAAAAGTCAGGGTTGAATTTTCAATCGGTCTCGATGAGGAAATTAGCGAGGGTTGCGTTGTCCGAAAACAACGGTTCGGATCTTATTTGTTCACGAATTCGGAGTTGATTTCGGCCAGAACCTGACCGACATTCATATCTTTGCTTTCGATCAGTTCCCCGATCGTTCCCCAGACCGGTTCGCCGCAGATAACGCATCGGATGCCGCGTTTCATGAGATAGGCGTCCAGTTCCGGAATCCTTTTGATCAAATCCTCAACATATTCGTTTGCTTTAATCATGATCTAAAATATACCTTTGGGTTCTGACTATTGTCAAGATATACGAAGAAAAGAAAAAAGCCGCTGTTTAAATGAACATCTTATGATCTCAATCTTTCGATAATGGCGGTCGTGGAACGGCCTTTGAGATAACGGATACGTTTGACAACACCGCCATACGACTTAACGAAATCGGCCCCGACAATTTCCGAAATTTTGTAATCGGCACCCTTGACCAAGATATCCGGGCGAATAAGTCTGATCAAGCGTTCCGGGGTCGCTTCCGAAAACAAAACGACATAATCGACGGTTTTGAGAGCCGCCAGGATACGGGCCCGATCTTTTTCATCTTGAATCGGACGACTGGGTTTGAATTTTTTAACGGAACTGTCGCGGTTCAAACCGACGATGAGAACATCACCCAAACGGCGGGCTCGAGTCAGGTAGTCGATATGTCCATAGTGCAAGATATCGAACACGCCGTTGGTGAAAACGATTTTTTTGCCTTTCCGGCGTAATCCCGTGACCAGGAGGACGATTTGATTTTCGGTGAAGGTCATGTATATATTGTCGGGTGTTTTCATGGTAGTTCAAAAAGATGATTTGTTAATGTTCATAAATAATACCATGCCGGGTGAAACGGAACCAATTATAGTCTATTCTGCTCCATTATTGAACAACTCCGCCGAAGTCAATGCCGATCCGGTTACAGCTTCCCCAGTAGTTTCCAGATAAAACGATGAAAGGCATGCAGGCCTTCAACCGGGGCCGCGTACATCAAAATGCATTTACGCGAAACTGTTTCAATGCCTTTTTTACGCAATTCCTTTTCGATTTCGCTGAAATTCGCACCCTGTTGAAGCCAGACCCGCTTGATGCCGGATTTCTCGATATTAGCCAGGGCCGGGGCGGCTTTGTCCGGCCGGAGACAGACCACGACAGAATCAACTTCCGGCGGCAGGGAATGAATATCCCGATAAGTCCGGTTGCCCCCGATAGCGTCTGCCCGATGATGAATCGGAAAGACATTATACGGCTTTTGTTTCAGCGTTTCATAGACGGCGTTGCCGAATTTTTTGCTTTTCAGCGAAATTCCGATAACCGCCAGATTTTTTGCCGATATGAAATTTTGAATAGTTTGATCCATAATGACTTTTAACTTCCATTGGCAAAATTTCTTTTCAGTTCTTCTGTCAGGATCGGCAAAGAAATTGTGGCTGTGCCGATCTCACCGACTACCACACCGGCGGCGCAGTTGGAGATAACGGTCGCCTCCCTGAGGGTGGCCCCCGCCGCCATGGCCGAAACGAACAAGGCCACGACTGTATCGCCGGCGCCGGTGACATCATATACATTGCGGGCCACGGTTGGAAAATAGTCAACCTCACCACCCGGGCAAAACAGGGCCATACCCTTTTCACCCCGGGTAATCAAAATCGAATCTGATTCCAGTTTTTCCAGTAAATAGCGGCCAACTTCGTTTAAATCTTTATCGGTTTTAATCCGTCTTCCGGCGACAAAACCGGCTTCATGATGATTGGGTGTTACGACCGAGACTTTTTTGTAATTGAAAAAGTGGCTTTCCTTGGGATCAACCCCGATAAAGAGACCTTTCTCACGGCACATAGGGATGACTTTCTCCAGCAGAGAAGCGGTAATGACTCCTTTACCGTAATCTGATATCACGACCCCGTTGATGGTGTCGATCACGGCCTGGGTCCGTTTGATTATCCGCTGTTCGATTTCGGTTGAAATTTCGGATATGTCCTCGCGATCCGCCCGAACGACCTGCTGGGAAGAAGCAATGATTCGGGTTTTGATGGTTGTTCGGCGGCTGTTGTCGTCGACAAGGTAATCCCGGGATATATTTTTGTCTTTGAGTATCTGGGATAGTTTGATGGCCGCATCATCGATACCAACCGGTCCGATCAGGCAAGGAATATTGCCGAGGGCGGCGATATTATTGGCGACATTGGCCGCCCCACCCAGCCGCAATTGCTCATCGAATATTTCCACCACCGGAACCGGGGCCTCGGGCGATATTCGGTTGACCGATCCATAGAGATACTCATCGAGCATAATGTCGCCCAGAATTAATATTCTTGCTTTTCCCATATTTGCGGTTATCTTATTAATTCGATCTATTTTTATCGGCATGGTCGAGACTCTTTGGCATTGGTTAAATTAATGGCCAATATATAAAAAGTTCGCCTGCCATACAAGAATAAAGAGGGAGAAAGAATGGATATGAAACAGACGCCGCGGATAAATATCGAGCTGGGCGAAAAGGAAGCCGAGGGAATCTATGCCAATATGGTTATGCTGGGCCATTCGCCGACCGAAATGATACTTGATTTCATAAGGGTTATGCCGGGTTCCCCGAAGGCCCGGGTTCAATCGCGGATTATTATGACACCGGCTCATGCCAAAATGCTTCAGAGGACACTGGAAGAGAATCTGAAGAAATACGAAAAACAATTCGGGGAAATCAAGATTCATGGTAACCCTGAGGCTATGATGTCCAAGAATATCGGTTTTGAATCCTCAACCTCATCTACCGGAGAAGAAAAGGAATGACAAAAGGCTATTTTGCATTTGTATTACATAATCATCTGCCGTACGTCCTCGCCCACGGACGCTGGCCGCATGGAATGGACTGGTTATCCGAAGCGGCCGCCGAAACCTATATCCCGCTTATCCGGGTTCTCAATGAAATGATTGCCGAGGGGATCAAACCGAAAATCACCTTCGATATTTCCCCGGTCTTGTGCGAACAGCTGGCCGATGAATCATTTAAGGAAGAATTCCGCAATTATCTGACACAAAAAGTCCGGGCCGCGCAGCATGATGCCGAGGAATTCTATAAGTACAGCCAGGACAATATGCTGGCCAATGCCCAGATGTGGGAACGCCTTTATGGCGAAACTCTCAGCCATTATAATGCTATCAAGGGTGACATTATCGGCGAGTTCCGCAGGTTTCAGGAAGCCGGCTATCTTGAAATCATGACCTGCGGCGCCACGCATGGATATTACCCGCTGTTGTCACGGGATGAATCGCTTCAGGCGCAGACAAAAATGGCTGTCAAGAATTATCGCAAGCATTTCGGGCGGGTTCCAAGAGGCATCTGGCTTCCCGAGTGCGCCTATCGGCCGCGTTATAAATGGGCCCCGCCGGTGCCCATTGACGGTTCCATGGATGCCTACAATCGCAAAGGGGTCGATGAATTTCTCTCAGAAAACGGGATCGACTTTTTTATCGTTGACAGCGCGCTTCTTAAAGGAGGCAAATCGATCGGGGTTTACATCGACCGATTCGAAGCGCTGAAACGTCTCTGGGGGCAATTTGAAGCGGAGTACAAACCGCGCAAGGAGGATAAGGATAAAACCCCGCGGGAGGTGTACCTGGTAAGTTCCGCCGCCGAAGGGAAAAAACCGACGGCTATCTTCACCCGCGACCCTGAAACCGGGCTATTGGTCTGGTCGGGAGAACATGGGTATCCCGGCGACGGTCATTATCTTGATTTTCACAAGAAACGATTCCCGGGCGGTCATCGTTATTGGGCGGTTACCTCGGCCAAATCGGATCTGGCCGATAAAATCGAATATTTCCGGGATGGAGCCATGCGGCGGATTCCCGAGAATTCGGGACATTTTGCCGGAAAAGTCCATGATATTCTGGCGGGGTATTATGATCAGACCGGGCGAACCGGAATTTTAACGGCTCCGTTCGATGCCGAGTTGTTCGGGCACTGGTGGTTTGAGGGGCCGGAATTTCTGAAGGCCGTTATTACAACTATAGCGAAAGACCCGCAGATCGAATTGACTTTCTTAAGCGAGCATTATGACCGTGTCCAGCCAACCGAGATAATCTCAATTCCCGAAGGCAGCTGGGGTGAGGGAGGCCATCATTATATCTGGCTCAACAGCGAGAATGAATGGACCTGGAAACGAATTTACGAAGCGGAAAAGAAAATGACCGAACTGGCTCGTTACTATATCGATCATAAGAGTGATATTGAAAATGAAATGGTGGATATTCTCAAACAGGCGGCGCGGGAATTGATGCTGATGTCGGCCTCGGACTGGCAATTTTTGATTTCGACCTGGTCGGCTCGCGACTATGCTGAATTACGGATTTCGGAACATTATGCCGATTTTAAAAAGTTGGCTGAGATCGCTGAAAAGAAAATCCGGGGCGAGGAACCGTCCACCGGCGACTGGGAATTTCTCGGGGATTGTTCACGGCGCGATGCGCTCTTTCCCGAGATCGAACTGGAATGGTTCGCCCGGGTTGAATATCCGATTTGACAATAATGCAGGTATGATATAAAGGCGGGCCTGTTCCCCGCCTTTTTTATGTCAGTTTTTTATTGCCAAAAAGAGAGGATTTGCGGCATCTTGGGGGTATGGGTGTTTCCAGCAAGACATCGATATGCCCTTATTGCAAGGAACAGATTACTCCGGGGGCATTACTCTGTAAACATTGCGGGACACCGTTGAAATTCCCCAAACCCAAGAAGAAGGTTCCATTCTGGCGCACGGCTTATATGCTCGGAGTATATTCTGGCATCGGTTTTATGCTTCTTATGATATATTTATGGAATAAGATATTCTCGTGATTCATAATATTCGTTATTCTTCATATCTCTGATTATAATTGGCTTTCCCTTTGACTATCTTTGCTGGTATTAACTATATTAGTTATTAATCTTTTCGGCGAAGCGCAAAAATATGGATGAGAAACCGCCCAAAATACGTGATGATCTGATTATTCAGGAGATAAAAGGAAAGGACGGTTCTCTTCATTATGTCATCAAAGATCCCCTGACCGGTGCCTATTTCAAAGTCGGCGAACCGGAACGATTCATCATCAGGAATTTCGACGGGCAAAAATCCACTGATGAAATCGCGGCGGCCTTTAAGGAAAGATTCCAGATTGATCTCGATCCGGCCGAGATCGATGGTTTTTCCGGGCAACTGCAGGTGCTTTGTTTTCTGGATAATGATCTGACCCGGGCGGATCTTCTCAAGAAACAGAAGGACTCAAGTGCCGAAAAGCCCCGAACGCTGTTCGGGAAACTGATGTTTGTCAAGATTAAGGCCTTTAATCCGGGCCGATTATTCGACCAAACGGCAGGGCCCCTGAGGTTTTTCTTCACCCGGGGATTTGTAATAATCGCCTTTATGACGATTGTTTTTTCTTTTTTACTGGCCATCTATAACGCTAAAGAACTGGGCAGAGATCTCACCCGGTTATTTAATCTCGAAGGACTCATCCTGGTTTATCTATCCATTCTGGTTGTCGGCATGCTTCATGAATTCGCCCATGGATTGACCTGCCGTCATTTCGGAGGTAAGGTGCATGAAATTGGTTTCCTTATTATTTATTTTCAGCCGGCTTTCTATTGCAATGTTTCCGATGCCTGGTTGTTTCCGGAAAAGCGGAAGAGACTGTGGGTTTCATTTTCGGGCGGTTTTTTTCAATTGTTTATCTGGGGGCTGGCGGTGCTGGTCTGGAGAGTGACGCAGACGGATATATTATTAAATAAAACTGCCCTGGCGGTAATGACCTTTTCGGGGATACATACCCTGTTCAATTTCAATCCCCTGTTACGGTACGACGGCTATTTTCTTCTTAGCGATTATGTCGAGATTCCCAATCTTCGTACCAGGGCCCGGAGGTACTGGGGGATGGTTCTGAAAAAGCTGTTTGTCGGCGAATATGGTGAGCCGGGTCGTTTTAATCGACGCGAAAAAAGAATTTATTTTTACTATGGCATTTTGTCCTTTGTTTATTTAGTTTTTGTCCTTGGATATTTCTTGTTAAAGGTCGAGCATTATCTGGTAGCGGAACTCGGCGGCACCGGTTTTATAATTTTCGCCGCCATAATGCTGTTGTTGATCAGGAATATAATCGTCGATATGGCCAGAGGCATAGCATCATTGTTCAAATCCGGAAGCGGATATTTTAAAAGACGAAAAACTTTCACCATCTGTCTTCTGGTTCTGGTGGTGCTGGTCCTGATATCGATTTTCGGTCGGTGGGAATTGCGAGTCAAGGGGGAACTGGAACTGGCCCCGGTGCAATCGCTGTCTCTGAAGTACAACAGTCCGGGCTATGCTCAGTTGATTTATTACAACGCCGATCAATCATCGTCCGATAATCAGCGGCAGGTTTCGGTTTTCGGCGGCGATTACACCACCACCACTTTGGTTCCCTTGATAAACCTGGAAGACCGGGTATCCAAAGGGCAGACAATAGCCAGGCTTTTAAATTCCGAGACCCAGCATTTTATTCAGGATTACAGCGCCCAGCTGGCCAAGTCCGAGGAGGAACTGACCATTCTGAAGCTGGGGGCCCGTCCAGAAGAAATCGCCCAGGTCAGGAGTAATCTGAATGGTCTTGAAGCCCAACTGGCGCTTTCCATACGGAATCTGGAGCGAATGAACGAGATGATGGAAAAGAAAGTGATTTCCAGAAAGGAATGGGAGGATGCCCGGACCGACTCGGTGGTTTGGGATGCGAAGGTCAAAACGGAGAGAAATAAATTGAATCTGCTTCTGGCCGGAGCGCGACCTGAGGAAATCCGGGCCAAGGAAGCCGAAATCAGTCAATTGAAAAGCCAGATAGAGTTCCATCAGGCGCAGGAAGATTTCTATGAAATCAAATCGCCCATAAACGGGGTAGTGATCAGCCTTGATACGGGCGAGGTTGTTTGCGAAATCGCCAAACTCGATACGCTGGAGGCGACCATTGTTCTTTCGGAAAAGGAGTTGGCGGATATCACTCTCGGATTACCAGTCAAGTTCAAGGTTCGCGGGTATCCCTCGAAGACGTTTTATGGAACGGTATTCAGAATAGGCCGGAAGGTTTATGTAAATCATCAGGATGATCGAGTGTTTGATGTCTTTTGCCGGGTGAGTAATCCCGATCATATTTTGAAACCGGGGATGACCGGGGTAGCCAATATCTATTGTGGTAAGAGGGATATCAGTTATCTGATTTACAGAAAGTTTTTCAGAACCATAAAGACGGAATTCTGGGATTGGTTTGACTGGTGGTGAGATTTATTAGCCAAAAGGGGATATGATATTTCGGCAATTATTTCATCATCAGGTATAATTATAAATAAGCTCATTAGTAGTATATATGAATAACGATTTGATCCCGGAACTGGCCTCGAAAGGCTATTGGCCGGCGGTGGCCGCCGAATATTTCAATGATAAAAAATATTCCCGGGCAGTGGAATTGTGTACATCGCGGCTCAAGGAATTTCCCGGGGTGATTTCGGGGCGGATCGTTTTGGCCCGGGCCCTTTATCATTCAGGGCAATATGAAGCCGCCGAGGATCAATTTTACACGATATTGAATTATGATCCGGATCATGCCATGGCTCTTAAATATCTGGGCGATATCAAATTCATGATGGGAGATGAGTCAATCGCGTTTAATTTCTATGCCCGCGTTATGGTTCTTGAACCGTGGCCCGGGGTGTTGAGTTATCCCGTTAAAAGAGAATCCGGTGAGGCCACGCGAATTCTTATTCTTAAAAAGAAGGAAGAAAAAATCACCGAGAGGGGAACTCATCTGAGGGAATTGCCGTTTCGGACGGAAACCCTGGCCGATTTATTAATCAGTCAGGGTCATCAGCGTCTGGCCGCCCAGGTCTTAAGAGAATTGGTTGAAGCGACAGGTGATGTGAGACTGAAAGAAAAATTAGCTAAAACAGAAGAAGCCCTTAAGGATAAGGAAAAAAAGGATGTATTCCAGGAGAATTAAGAAATTTCAGCAGTTTATGAAAAAAGAAAATCTGGATGGTTTCGTGATCAACCGGATGGTCAATATCAGGTATTTATGCGGATTTTCCGGTGATACCGGATTGCTGGTAATATTAACCGGTCAGGCTTTCCTTTTGTGCGACAGCCGCTTTTACACAATGGCCCGAAAGGAAGTCAAGGGCGCCCGGGTTTATTTAACTAAGAGCCTGCCGCTTAACGAGTTAAAGGACATGGATCGATTCCAAATCAAAAATTATCGTTTCGGCTATGAATCTGATTATTTAAGTTGCAGTCAATTAAAGACTTTGCAGGAAAATTTGCCTGCGGCTCTGTTGGTGCCGATGACCGATTCGGTTGAATTTCTCTCTATTATAAAGGACAAGGGCGAGATAGAATTAATTCAGGCAGCAGTAGATATTGCCGATACTGCTTTTGATCGAATTTTGGGTTATCTGAAACCCGGCCAGCGGGAATTGGAAGTGGCCGCGGAGTTGGAATACCAGATGAAAATGATGGGTTCCAATAAACCGGCTTTCGATACTATCGTAGCTTCCGGTTTTCGTTCGGCGATGCCTCATGGCGTGGCATCGGATAAAAAAATCCGGAAAGGGGATTTTGTAACTTTTGACTTTGGGGCTGAGTATAAGGGTTATGTCTCCGATATGACCCGCACGGTTATAATGGGTAAAGCTACGGCCCGGCAGAAGAAGATTTATAACCTGGTATTGCGAGCCCAGCGGGCCGGAATTAAGAAAGTGAAACCGGGTGTGGAATGCCGGGCGGTCGATACTGCAGCCCGTAAAGTCATTGATCGAGCGGGATTTAAGAAAAATTTCGGGCATGGAACCGGGCACGGGATCGGGATTTACGTCCATGTGAAACCAAATGTCGGTCCGCGAAGCACCGATACTCTTAAAAAGGGGATGATTATCACGGTGGAACCGGGAGTATATATTCCGGAGTGGGGTGGAGTGAGGATTGAGGATGATGTTCTGGTCACCGGCAGAGGCGGAAAAGTTATGAACCAGGCGCCAAAAAAACTGTTGGAGCTGTAGTTTTTATTTGTTATCTTTTCGCGTCTTTGAAGCCTGGAAAGGTTGAATTTGATATGAATGAGAAGATGATTAGAAAATTGATAAAACTGGTCGAGGAATCCAATATCGATCAGCTTGAGGTCAATAGCTGGGGCAGGAAAGTACGGATAACCAGGCGATTGCCCAGCAATAACGGCCATTCCGAAACATCGGCTCTGGTTCAAACGGTTACGAATCCAGTTTCTTCCTCATTGGCCCCGATTTCAAAACCATCTCCGACTGTGGCAGTGGTTGAAACTTCTCCATCGGAGGATGCCGATCAGAATTTGATTCCGATCAAGTCGCCCATGGTCGGCACTTTTTATGCCGCTCCGGCTCCCGATGCTCCTCCTTATATCAAACAGGGGCAAAAGATTGAGGTGGGTCAGGTGGTATGTATTGTGGAAGCTATGAAGCTGATGAATGAAATTGAATCGGAAGTCGCCGGACGTGTGGCCAGGGTCATGGCCGAAAATGCCCAGCCGGTGGAATTCGGCAAAGTTCTATTCCTGATAGATCCCAAAGGATAACCAAAGGGGCAATAAATCATGAAGCTCAAACAAATGCTTGTGGAGATGCTGAAATTCAAGGCATCCGACCTTCATTTACGAGTGGGGATTCGTCCTCATCTGAGGGTCAACGGGCTTCTTGAGCCCATTCAGACCGATCCTTTGACAATTGATGAAATGGAGAATGTGGTTACCCAGATTCTTAATGAAACACAGCTGGATCGGTTTCGGCGGAAAAATGAGATGGATCTGGCTCTTTCGGTCGCCAAACTGGGGCGGTTCCGTATCAACCTTTTCCGCCAGAGAGGGACGACCGGAATTGCTATCCGTGCCGTCAACACCCAGATTCCTCAATTCGACGAATTGAATCTTCCTGATACTCTCAGGACCTTATCCATGGAAAAGCGGGGCATGATTGTTATCACCGGGACGACCGGTTCGGGAAAATCCACCACCCTGGCGGCCATGATCGAGCAAATGAACGCCAGCCGGATTGACAATGTATTGACAGTTGAGGATCCAATCGAATATATTTATCGGGACAAGAAATGTATCATCAGTCAACGCGAGGTGGGTGCCGATACGGAATCATTTGCCACGGCTCTTCGTTATTCCCTTCGTCAGGATCCCGATGTGATTCTGATTGGTGAAATACGTGATGTCGAGACAATGTCGATTGCCTTGACAGCGGCCGATACCGGGCACCTTGTGCTGACGACACTGCATACTTTGAATGCCGTGGAGACGCTTTCACGGATAATATCATTTTTCCCTCCTCACCAGCACCAGCAGATTCGCCTGCTTCTGGCCGGAACGTTGAAGGCGGTCGTCTGTCAGAGGCTGTTGACGCGTTCGGATATGCCGGGCCGGGTTCCGGCCCTGGAGATTCTGGTCTCAACAGCCGCCATAAGGGATTGTCTACTGAGTCAAGAAAAAACGGCGGCCATAATCGATTTGATCGAGCAGGGCGAGCAATACGGGATGATGTCTTTTGATCAATCCATAATGAGGCTTTATCGAACCGGCATGATTTCCTTCGAGGAAGCCATGACCCAGTGCACCAATCCGGACGATTTCGATCTGCGTGTCAAGGGCATTACCGGGGCGGCCGACCGCTGGACGGCCTCCAAATCAGGTGAAGAACAGAGTGACTTGCATAAAATATAGCACTCTGACAAAAGGTTAGGATTATATCATTGTTTAATAAAATTCTTATTGCCAATCGGGGTGAAATCGCCCTTCGGGTAATTCGGGCCTGTCGGGAATTGGGGATCAAGACGGTGGCGGTTTACAGCGAGGCGGACCGTGATTCGCTTCATGTCCGTTTCGCCGATGAGGATGTTTGTATTGGCCCAGCTCCGGCCTCTGCAAGCTATCTTGATGCCAAGCGTATAATCGCCGCGGCCGAGGTAACCAATGCCGATGCCATACATCCGGGGTACGGTTTTCTGGCCGAGAATGCCGATTTCGCGGAAATCTGCGAATCATGCGATATAACTTTTATCGGTCCCGAACCGGACATGATCCGGAATATGGGCGATAAGGGTATGGCCAAAAAACTGATGAAGAAAGCCGGCTTGCCGGTGATACCCGGTTCGGAAGGGGTGGTTAATAGTATTGATGAGGCCAGATTGGTGGCGGCCGAAATCGATTACCCGGTGTTAATCAAGGCGGTAGCTGGCGGGGGCGGGCGCGGTATGAGGATGTGCCGGGATGATAAGGAGCTGGTTAACGGTTTCCAGATGGCCCGGGCCGAAGCCGAGGTGGCGTTCGGCAATCCCGATGTCTATATTGAGAAAGTGATTTTAAATCCCCATCACGTAGAAATCCAGTTGATGGGCGATTCGTTCGGGAATATCATCCATTTCGGTGAACGCGATTGCAGTATCCAGAGACGACACCAGAAATTGATTGAGGAATGTCCCTCGCCGCTTCTGACACCAGAGCTCAGGAACCTGATGGGTCGGACAGCTGTCCGCGGGGCATCAACCATCAATTATCTCGGGGCCGGGACGATGGAATTCCTGGTCGATAACGATCTTAATTTCTATTTTATGGAAATGAATACACGGATTCAGGTGGAACACCCCATTACCGAGGAAGCTACCGATATAGATTTGCTGAAAGAACAAATACTGGTGGGGGCGGGTGAAAAGTTACAATACCGGCAGGAGGATGTGGTTATGAAGTGGCACGCTATCGAATGCCGGATCAATGCCGAAGATGTCGAAAAAGATTTCCGTCCCACTCCGGGTGAAATCACCTCTTTTCATGTTCCCGGCGGCCGGGGTATCCGGGTGGATACTGCGGCTTATGCCCGTTACGTGATTCCGCCATATTATGATTCCATGATAGCCAAGCTGATTGTCCGGGAAGAAACCCGCCTGAAGGCTATAGAAAAAATGAAATTTGCGTTGGAAGAATTTATCGTGGAGGGCGTTCCCACCACAATCGATTTTCATAAAAGAATTTTAAGTCATCCCGATTTTGCCGCAGGCCATTTCGATACCGGATTTATCCCGAAAATGAATGCGGAAAAGGGAGAAAAAGCGGCCGATGTTACCTAATCGACCAATCAGAATAATCAGTAGTGGAGGTGTTTTGTGAATATTCCTGCCGGATTGAAATATACCAGAGAACATGAGTGGGTAAAGGTTGACGGCAAAACCGTTACCGTCGGAATTACCGATTATGCCCAGGGTGAATTGGGTGATATCGTTTTTGTGGAACTGCCCAAACCGGGGGCCGAGTTGAAAGTCGGCGGCGCATTCGGAACCATTGAGGCAGTCAAGGCCGTTTCGGATATATTCTCGCCTGTGACAGGTAAGGTCCTTGAAGCCAATACCGCTCTTGAAGATGATCCCATGGTTATCAATCGAGATCCTTATGGAGAGGGGTGGATGATAAAAGCCGAGATGGCCAATGACTCTGAATTAAATAATCTCCTTTCCCCAGAAGACTACAAGAATTTGATTGGATAGGACTCATTATCATACCATGTCATACATACCCAATACCGATGATGATCGGCATCGGATGCTGGAAAAAATCGGTGCCGATAAGATAGATGATCTATTCTGTGCCATCCCTGAAAATTTAAGACTGAAGAATCCGTTGAACCTCCCGAAGTCTCTGTCTGAAATGGAGTTGATGCGGGAAATCGAGGGGATCGCCGCCCGCAACCGGGGCAATCTGACCATCTTTGCCGGGGGAGGAACCTATGATCATTTTATCCCCACGGCGGTCGAGGTAATCTCAAGTCGTCCTGAATTCGTGACGGCCTATACGCCGTATCAGGCCGAAGTATCCCAGGGAACCCTTCAAGTTATTTATGAATTTCAAAGCCATATCTGCCGCCTCACAGGAATGGATGTGGCCAATGCGTCGATGTACGACGGTGCTTCGGCGGCGGCGGAAGCCGCCATGTTATCAGCAGCAAAAACGGGCCGCTCCAAAATTCTTATATCCGACACGGTTAGCCCGCTGTTTCGCAATGTCATCAGAACCTATCTGTCGGGACAGAAAATCGAGATTGTTGAGCTGTCCCAGCATGAAGGGACAACCGATTTTGATTTGCTGAAGAAGCGGATTGACGGGGATACCGCCGGAATCATTCTGGCCCAGCCCAATTTTTTCGGTATGATCGAAGATGTGGAGCGGGGCGGTGAAATCGCTCATGCTTCAGGGGCTCATCTGATACTGGCAATCGATCCGATTGCCGCCGCCGTGCTTAAAAGTCCGGCGGAATGCGGCGCCGATATCGTGATAGGCGAGGGGCAACCGCTAGGTATTCCACTCAATTTCGGCGGATCGCTCCTTGGATTCTTTGCTGTGAAAAAAGAATTAATTCGTCTTTTGCCGGGTCGTCTGGCGGCGCGGACCGATGATGATAAGGGCAATACCGGTTTTGTTCTAACATTGCAAACCCGGGAACAGCATATCCGCCGTGAAAAGGCAACTTCCAACATATGCACCAACCAGGCTTTAAGTGCCACGATGGCGACGATTTATCTTTCGCTGATGGGTAAACAAGGTCTCAAGCGCGTGGCGTTGCTGTCAATGGATAAAGCTCATCGTGCGGCAGATATGATTTTCGCAAACAATAAATATCGTCCGTATTTTAAGGGTGCCTTTATCCGGGAATTCGTGGTCAAAACCCCGGTTCCAGCCAGAGAACTGATAGACCGGGCCATCAGACAAAATTCCGTTCTGCCGGGTATCAATCTTGGACGGTTCTATCATGATATGGATGATGCCCTGCTGGTGGCATTCACGGAAAAAAGAACTGATGACGAAATTAATGCCCTTGCCAGGGTCCTTAATGAAATTTGAAACCATGGTATATTGCCCGAATTGCAAAGAGAATTTCCCGGGGGATTTGACCTCGTGCCCGAAGTGCAATTATGATTTCAACGGGCATGAAGCCGGGAAAGAAGATAAATGGCCGGCGATCGGGATGATTTCCGATCGAACCTCGGCCGATTATGCCCGTGAAACGCTGCTGTCGTACAATGTTCCCTGTGTTGTTTTCTCCGGATCGGGATACTTGGGTAATGCGGGTTTGAGCATGCCTTCCTTTACCGGAAAGGTAACCGCCAAGTACGTTGTCCATGTGCCCGCGGAACACCGGGAGGAAGCGGAGAATATTCTGACCATGATACTCGGCGACGGCTGGGAAAAGATTGCCGATAAAGACTGAACATAGTAAGTAACATTAATAGCATTGAGGATGCATGAATGAACCTTCGGAAAATGTCACAGATGATAACAATTATTCCAGTCTTGACCATCATCGGTCTATTGATCGCGGGCGGTTGCGCCAAAAATAACGATACCATTTCAGTTCCGACCGGGATTAATTTCGCCGCGGATTATACGTCGGCACTGCAATTGGCCGGTGAAAAAAATCAGATCATGGTAATAGATTTTTATACCGATTGGTGCCGCTGGTGCAATACCCTCGATTCGGCCACTTTCCATGACTCGGCCGTGATTGCTTTTTCGCAAAACATGGTATTTGTCCGGGTCAATGCCGATACCGATACACTCACGGCTCAAAAATATTCCATCCATGGTTACCCGACCGTGGTCGTGGCCCAAAGCGACGGGACGGAAATTGACCGGATCAGCGGATATATGCCGCCGGAACCTTTTATGGAAACCATTCAAAACTATCTTCAGGATAAAGAAACGCTGGCCGATTATCTTCGTCGGGCCGATACCAACGCTACAATTATGGTCAATTATGTTCTGGGTGATAAGTACAGTAGTCGCGGTATGAATGACAAGGCCGTGGATTATTTCCAGAAAGTCATTGCGGCCGACCCGGATAATAAAGACAGTCTGACTATCGATGCCATGTTTTCGATCGGCTCGATTCTGATCGGTGAAAAGGATTATCAGAAAGCCCTCGAACTGTTTGATGAGATTATTGTCAAGTTTAAGGGTACCCCGGGTGCTGTCGATGCCGTTCTCTGGAAGGGAATCGCACTTCGCAATATGGGTGATACCTCCGGAGCCATTGCCGTTTTCCGGGGCTTTTTAAAAGACAACCCGGATAATCCGGATTCGGCCTATGCGAGAAGCCAGATCGATAAACTGGTGAATCCATCGCCCGCGACAGGGGGGAAATAACAGAATTTATTACGAATTTGCAATTATGGATAATAGAGTACTTATATACGAAAAATCATCGAAGGGGATGATCGGTTGTCCCATGCCGGAACCGATGCGGGATGAAAAAGAATTACTGGAAATGATTCCTGCGAAATATCGCCGGACCGGGGATGTTCCGTTGCCAGAAGTGGCCGAGGGTGAATTGATGCGTCACTATATCGGTCTTTCGGTCAAGAATCACCATATCGATAAGGGTTTTTATCCACTCGGGTCATGTACCATGAAGTACAATCCCAAGGTTAATGATAAGGCGGCCTCGCTTCCCGGTTTTACCGGTCAGCATCCACTGGCTCCCTGCCATACCGCATCCGGTTCGCTTCAGGTAATGTATGAGTTGGGTGAATATCTCAAGGAGATTTCAGGATTCGATGCTATCTCATTACAGCCGGTAGCCGGAGCGCAGGGGGAATTCGCCGGATTGCTTATTATAAGGGCGTATCACAAGGATCAGGGCAATCTCCGTAAAAAGATACTGATCCCGGATTCCGCCCACGGGACCAACCCGGCCTCGGTTGCCCTGGCGGGTTATGAAACGGTCCAGATCAAATCCGGCGAACAGGGGATAATCACACCCGAAGCGGTGGCCGAGGCGGCTGATGAGGAAACTGCCGGGTTAATGCTGACCAATCCCAATACCCTTGGATTATTTGAATCCAATATCGAAAAAATAGCGGAAATTATTCACGGTGTCGGCGGATTGATCTATATGGACGGAGCCAACCTGAACGCCCAGATGGGATTTGTTAAACCGGGGGAAATAGGCTTTGATATTCTCCATTTCAATCTTCATAAAACCTTTTCGACGCCTCATGGCGGCGGTGGTCCCGGAGCCGGAGCCGTGGCGGTGGTGAAGAAACTGGGCCGGTATCTACCGTGCCCGGTTATTGCGCGGGATTCCGATGATAACGGACGGCTGTATCTCAATTACGATCGGCCCAAATCAATCGGCAGTCTGCACTCATTTTACGGAAATTTTGCCAACAGCATTCGTGCCTATGCCTATATAAGGTCTCTGGGTCCTGACGGTATCAGGGATGTCTCCGGTAATGCGGTTTTAAATGCCAATTATTTGAAATCGCTTTTAAAGGATGATTTCGATATACCCTATGATCAAACCTGTATGCATGAATTCGTGTTGTCCTGCAACCGACAAAAGAAGTTCGGAGTTAAGGCTCTGGATATGGCCAAGCGATTACTTGATTATGGTTTTCATGCGCCGACGGTTTATTTTCCGCTGATAGTCCCGGAGGCCTTCATGATCGAACCGACCGAAACGGAAAGCCGGGTGACTCTGGAGAATTTCGCCGAGACTCTTAAGGCTATTGCCCGGGAAGCCGAAACCGATCCGGATATTCTGCATCATGCGCCTCATACGACTCCGGTGGGTCGTTTGAACGAGGCCCGGGCGGCCCGGGAACTTGATGTGTGTTACAAGGGATAACCGGTAAATATTGACTTGATTATTGACGCCGATGGCATAATTTTGCCATCGGCGGTTTTTTTATGATTGAATTCAACCGAGTTTCATACGCTTACCCCGGCGGCCGGCGGGCCTTACGGAATATCACCCTGAAAATAAATAAAGGAGAGAGAGTCATCATACTGGGCAGTAACGGTTCCGGCAAAACCACCCTGGCTCTTCTTGTCGATGGCATTCTCCGGCCGACCGAGGGAACGATCCTGATCGGCGGGATCAATCCGGTCGATGTCCAAAACACGTCCTTGATCAGACATCGCGTCGGTCTTGTTTTTCAAAACCCGGACAATCAACTGGTGACGACCACAGTCGAGCGCGAACTGGCCTTTTCGCTGGAAAACAGGAATGTTTCATTTGAGAAGATGCATATACAGGTCGAGCGAATGCTGGATTATTTCGGGCTGAAAAAATTCCGTAAACGCTTGACTTCCGAACTCTCCGGAGGCGAAAAACAGCGCCTGGCCCTAGCGGCTGTGATGGCCGCCGGACCCGACATTCTGATTCTTGATGAACCCGGCTCATATCTTGATGAATCCGGTAAAAGGTTATTAAACGATGCCATCGCCTTGCTTTTATCGGAGAATAAAGATTTGACAGTACTACGAATCACGCAGTACAGTGAAATCGCCGCCGATCAGAATCGTCTGCTGGTTTTTCACCAGGGCGCTCTGGTTGCGGATGATCATCCTGAAGCGATTTTCTCGAAGCCGAAGAAACTGGCGGCCATCGGCCTTCGGGCACCGCTTAAGAATCGTCTGCCGGTCGGGCTTTTGGGGCGAGTCCCGGAAATGGTTTCGGAAAGCGCCAATAATTCTCAATTGCCACATTCGATTACCATTGATTCTCTATCATTCGGTTATGATGTCCGCGGCAGTGGCTATCTTTTCGATAATCTGAATCTGAAAATTGAATCCGGTAAAATACACGGTCTGGTGGGTCCTTCGGGAAGCGGTAAAACAACCCTGATCCAGCTTATGGCCGGGTTACTCAAACCCGACAAAGGGACAATCCGATATTCTAATTTCCGGCCCGATCCGGGCCGGTTGGCGGTTTCCTTTCAGCAACCGGAGCGCCAGTTTTTTCTGGATACGGTAAATCAGGAAATTCGTTTCGGTGCGGAGAATCTCGGTTTACCTGATATTGATTCCATTGCGGAAGGGTGTTACCATTTAATAGGAATGCCCCGGAGCGAGTATGCCGATCGTAATCCTTTTACGCTTTCAGGCGGAGAGAAAAGACGTTTGGCCTTCGGCTGTATCCTTTCGCTGGATCCGGCCTTTGTTTTTTTCGATGAACCGACCTGTGGACTTGACCCGGATGGGGTGGAACGATTCGAGGCTCTGGTAGCTCGGCTTCAACACAAAAAAATCGGTGTGGTCATTGTTTCGCATTACGGTGATGTGATTTTTGACCTTGCCGATAAAGTGGTAACGCTGGATGGGGGCCGGATAGCGGATTTAATGGATAAGCCGGATTTTTTCCGCAAGGTGGACTATTCCTCCTACTTGTCGGTTCCGGAGTTGGTAGCCTATCAATTAAAAACATATGGGGAGGTGCTGTATTTTAAAGAATCCGATTTGCCGGATGAGATCTAAAGTCGAATTATTATTTATTGTCAGATAATGTTTTAGAGAATGATTTTGACACTTTCCTTCAAGTCTTTAAATAGTCCTTGACCTCTTTTGATAAAAGTATATTTTTGGTGCGACCGAACCTTTTAAGGCGGTACTGTGAGACCGCCAAAGGGAAGATATGAAAGCCTCGTTTATTACATATTTTCATCACAACCCAGAATTCAGACAATTTTATAATAATGGATATTTGAATTACATTCGGAGCATAATGACAAGGAGGTCAATTGACTGATATCAAGGGAGAAACTGTTCTCAATGAGAAAGGGATTTCACGGGCTATAACGCGAATCGCCCATGAAATTCTGGAAAAAAACAGCGGTGCCGAGACCCTGGTGGTTATCGGTATTTTTCGGCGGGGATCGGATCTGGCCAAGCGAATCGCCGACAAGATTGAACAGATCGAAGGGATAAAAGTGCCGGTGGGGTTGCTGGATATCAACCTCTACCGTGATGATATCCACACCAAGCTTGACCAGCCCATAATTCAACGGACCCAGATCTTGTTTGATGTGGTGGATCGGAATGTTATCCTGGTGGATGATGTCCTGTATACCGGCCGAACCATTCGGGCGGCCCTTGATGCCATAATTGATTTCGGTCGTCCGCGCTCGATTCAACTGGCGGTTTTGATAGACCGCGGTCATCGTGAGTACCCGATCCGACCCGATTATGTCGGCAAAAATATCCCCACTGCGAAAACCGACCGGGTGGCTGTCAGGTTGAATGAAAGTGATAATGAGGAGTTCGTAATCGTTGACAAATCCGGAACCGGCAAGAAGGCCGGTCAGAAGGAATCCGGACCGAAAACCGGGACTAAAGGGGGGAAGAAGAAATGAAATTAAGTTCAAGACATCTTCTTGGTCTGGAGGGGATGTCCGCCGAAGAAATCACCCTGATTCTTGATACCGCCGAGTCTTTTCGGGAAATCATCGAGCGGCCGATCAAAAAGGTTCCGACCTTACGCGGCGTAACTGTTTTGAATCTCTTTTATGAACCATCGACACGAACCAGGATTTCGTTCGAACTGGCGGAAAAGCGATTGTCAGCGGATTCGATTAATTTTTCCAAATCAACATCATCGGTAACCAAGGGCGAGTCTCTCAAGGATACCGTTAAAAATATCGAGGCGTTAAAAATAGATATGATCGTGGTCCGTCACGCCTCCACCGGGGTACCATATTTTCTCACTCAGTGCACCGCTTCCAATATCATCAATGCCGGTGACGGCAGGCACGAACACCCCACCCAAGCACTTCTGGATATGATGACTATCCGGCGCAAGTACGGTCACCTGAACGGACTCCGGGTGGTTTTGGTCGGAGATGTCAAACATTCCCGGGTGGTGCGGTCCAATATCTGGGGATTAAAGGCAATGGGGGCCTCGGTTGCTTTGTGCGGGCCATCGACCCTGCTTCCCTATGAATCGGAGAGATTCGGGGTCGACCTTTATAGTAATCTGGATGAGGCAATCGACGGGGCCGATGTAGTCAATATTATGCGGATTCAGTTGGAACGCCAGCAGGCCGGATTATTTCCATCCATGCGGGAATACACCAATCTTTTCGGGGTGACCGCTGAGCGCATGAAACTGCTCAATAAAAATCATACAATCATGCATCCGGGGCCGATGAATCGCGGGGTGGAAATAACTTCCGAGGTGGCGGACGGGGAATCCTCGGTTATTCTTGAGCAGGTTACCAATGGACAGGCGATCAGAATGGCGGTTCTTTATCTGTTGTCGGGCAAGAAAGGGGAAGAAGCATAGATGAAACAGGCCAAGTACGATCTGGTGATAAAAGGCGGACGGGTGATTGATCCGGCCCTGGGTTTCGGTAAGGAAACCAGTATCTTTGTCAAGGACGGCAAAATAATCGGGGTCGAAAAGGAATCGAAAAAAACTCAAAAGGAAATGGCTTCTCTGCCTTCGGAAAGTGTCATCGACGCCTCGGACAAAATAGTGACCCCGGGATTGATTGATATGCATGTCCACCTGCGGGAACCGGGATTCGAGGACAAAGAAACCATCACGACCGGGTGCCGGGCGGCCGCCGCCGGGGGATTTACCTCGGTTTGCTGTATGCCCAATACTTTTCCTACAATTGATAATCAGGAGGTGGTCCGGTTTATACAATCGCGGGCCGAAAAAGCCGATGCCCGGGTTTTTGTGGTTGGAGCTATAACCAAGAGACTTAAGGGTGAAGAACTGGCCGAAATCGGCGAACTGGTCAAGAGCGGCGCCGTGGCCATCAGTGACGATGGAAATTATGTTCAGAATCCGGAAATAATGCGGCGGGCGTTTGAATATGTTCGGATGTTTAATATTCCGATTATAAGTCATGCCGAGGACAGCTACCTCTGCGCCGATGGTATTATGAATGAATCATACGAGGCGACCCGACTGGGTATTAAAGGGCGCCCGAATGTAGGCGAGGTAATTGCTGTTCTCCGGGATATCAAACTGTGCCAGTTTACCGGGAGCCGGTTGCATATTGCCCATGTTTCCACGGCCGGTGCGGTCGAGGCGATTCGCCAGGCCAAACGTGAGGGAATTCGGGTGACGGCCGAGGCCGCTCCGCATCATTTCTGCCTGACCGATGATCTGATCGGTCTTGATTTCGATACCAATCTCCGGGTGAATCCTCCGATTCGAGCCAAAAAAGATGTTGAGGCCGTAATCGAGGGTCTGGTTGATGGTACTATTGATTGCATTGCCACCGATCATGCGCCGCATTCCGAGGAAGAGAAAGATGTCGAATTCGATATGGCTCCTCCGGGAATGATTGGACTTGAAACTGCCCTGGGACTGGTTAAAACCAGGCTTATCGACAAGGGGTATCTGTCGTGGGCTGATGCCATTCGTAAGATGACTATCAACCCGGCCCGGATTTTGAATCTGCCCGGCGGGACACTCGAAAAAGGAACCGATGCCGATATAACGATTATTGATCCAGAAAAGAAATGGACGGTCAGAAAAGAAAAATTCCGCTCCAAGTCAAAGAATTCACCATTTATCGGATGGAAACTGACCGGCCGGGTGGAATATACTATAGTAAACGGTAAGGTTGTTTATCAGGCCTGACAGGTTATTTAAATAATCAGGGAATCGATAGTACAGCAGCCGGCGGTTTGAACCGCCGGCCGCTGTACTATTAGCCTCGCGGATCGGTAATGGCCCCGGTGAAGAGAATGATCCCGGTCTGATTATCGACAATGGCCATGAAAAATGGCCGATTGACAACCATCAAAAATTTTCTTTCTTCATCAGGCCTGGCGGCGGTCAATTTCATTTTAACAGCCGTTACAGCGGCCGCCTCGGTTCCTTTTTCGTTGACCTCTAAAAAGGTCTTCTGTTTGACAATGCTGATATACAGATTGGTTCCGCGCTGTGGTTCATACATTGCTGAAAAATCGGCACCTACCGGATCGAACGCGATTCCCATACCCATAGCGAACAGGATATCATTTAGGACCTGTTCATATTCCATTTTGAATTTCGGCAGGCGGATTTCACCTTCGCATTCACGAAAACGGATTTGCCAGTCATTCCAGTTCTCGGCACCTAAAGTCTGCATGAAACCATCAAGGCTATAATTCTCCCGAGGCAGGAAGACATACATACTCATGTGCTTATCACCATAGGGAAGATTGATGGCCTGAAAGGAATCGTTTTCCAGGTAGCGGAATTTGCCATCCTGTCGCATCAGAGGAAAGATTATTTTATTTCCAACGGCAAGAGCGAATTCATCATTGAGAGTCTTTTCCTCTTTAAATTCACTGGCCCACATTCCTTTGAAATAGAGGGCGTTTATCAACACCATCATATCCGCGGGATCGATACTGTCGATAATCCGATTAATCCGGCCTTTGGTTTTTTCATCGACCCAGTGGTTTATGGTTTCCGCATCGGTCAGGGGTTCGAGATGGGCATTATAATTTTCTTTAACGAGATTGAAGAATGACTGCTTGAAATCTAAATCCCGGCGGTACCAGATGGAATTGGCAATATTCAATTCTATCTTGGGATCGGTGTTCTGCAAAATGACCATGAGTTTTTTAAAGAACGCATTGACCTGTCCGGGATTGAATCCCCGCAGGTGAAGGGCATCCTCCATAGCCTCTTTTGTTTCACCATTGGCGCCATTATATGTCATGGCCAGCGCCAGCGCGGCACTCAGGGGAGAGATAAAACAATTTTTGCCCGGATTGGTTCGGTATAATTCCGATTGGAAATCAAAGGCGAATTTAGTCTGCGATGTTATCAAATTGCCATCCAATGGATTTTGCCCTTCCTGAAGGGGTGTTGCCGCCAGCGGAGGATTACCCGACCGGCCGCCCCCGATTATAACCATCAGTGCCATCAACGGCACCAGCAAAAAATTCAACTTCATAAGAAATACCTCCAGAAAAAACGGCCCTGTTTATTTAGTGTTACAATTTCAGGACCGTTATCTTCCAGAAACAATTAAATAATTTACATCAAACTGTAAGTCAATCCCAGCGCCAGAGTCTCTTTTAGGCGGCCTTTCTTGCTGATCTGCTTGTCATAAAGTAGCTGGGTATAGAAAGTTACCTTAATATACTTGGAAATGTCGGCGGTCAGAGTATTTTCCCAATTGATATCAATCGCTTTCCAGTAGTCCTCGGCCTCGGTACCTTTGAAATCATCCTTTTTAGAGAAAAAGAGGGCTTTATACAATGTCAGTTTACCGATATACCCGAGTTGGTTGTTAAGAACCAGCTTGACATCAGTCACCGATTCAAAACCGCCGTCGGTGCTGGTCACATTGTCTTTGGTGGTATCGGTACCGACAATAGTAAGGAAATCCCGGTTGATGTTCTGTCTGAAGGCAAAGCCCAGACGGGTCAGGATGTCGTCTTTATCCTTTTTATAAAGCGAACGGGCAATACCGGCCGATTCGGTCAAAAGAATGGGATTGATATATCTTTTATTATTATCAACCGAGGCATCCAGAAACTGGCTTTCGAATCTGAAGGCCGTATATGGTTCAACATAGGTTTCCAGGTTATACATTCCCAGAGCCTCAAAGTCGATTTTGTCGGTTGATTTGGCCGGTCTGGACCATTCTTTGGTATCCTTATCCTGCGTCACAGTTTGGCCAAAGGCCAGTTTGACGGTATTCTTAAGACTGAAAACCCGGGTAAATTTCTTTGAAAAAATACCATCGGCAGTCGCGGCCCAGGTGACATTGCCTTCTTCACCTCCGGTCCAGCTGTCGGAATATGATGCCTGGGTGGCGTTCAAAGCCAGGTTAAAAGATTTTTCCCACGGCTCGGCCTGCCCCGGTATGGTTAAAAGCAGGATCATGCCGATCATGAGAGTCACCCCTAAGATGTTTCCTTTCATTTTCATACTCCCTTGTTAATATTTAAAAGTCAATTTGATAGTTTGACAATCCATATAAACATTTAACTAATACTATATTCCCCTTGAAATATCTATCGTCAACACATAAGAATCAACCAAAACATGGTAAAATTTCCGAGGGCATCGCAAGCTTTATCCAGATGTGATCAAACTGGTTTCCGGCGTCGACAAATCAGGCGGATATGGTATTCATTAGTTATTGACATTGTCTTTTCAAAAAATTAACGTGGTTTAATGCCGCTATTGAAACTCAATTCGGAGATCCAGTACCTGAAAGGAGTCGGTCCGCGACGGGCCGCTGTTCTGGCGGGAGCGGGAATCGAACGCCTTGATGGTTTACTTCACTATCTGCCCCGGCGCTATCTCGATCGTTCCATGATTGTCTCAATTGGTTCCCTTCAGGCCAATATGGAGGCAACCGTGATTGGCCGGGTTTTGGGTAAAGGGATTCTCAAAGGGCGTCGTCAGCGGCTGGAGGTTATTCTTGGGGATGGCACCGGACAGATTGCGCTGATCTGGTTTGCCGGGTATCGATATCTGGAGAAAATGTTCAACAAGGGTGATATTCTATCGGTGACCGGTCCGGTAACCTATTTCCAGCAAAGGCAGATGGTACATCCTGAAGTCGAACGGATTGAAGATGAAGCAGCGGAACTGATTCATACCGGGCGAATCATTCCGGTTTATCCATCAACGGCGGAATTAAAAAAGGCCGGTATTACCGGCCGGGTGCTGCGAGGAATGGTCAATACTGCCCTGACCGCGGTGGCCGATAATATCCCGGATTACCTCCCCGAAAAAATTCTGAAGGAATTTGGTTTTATCCCGCTGGGTCAGGCCATTCGGGATATCCATTTTCCGGATAATATGGAGGACGCCGAGAAAGGACGTCGACGGCTCAGTTTCGATGAGCTTCTGGAACTTCAATTTCTGATATTGAGTCATCGTAAAAACAATTCGCGGGTGGCCAAAAAGCATCATTATATTAAACCAGCCGACCATATCAGGGCTTTCATAACGGCTCTGCCATATCGGTTAACCAACGATCAGAAAACCGCGGCCGAGAGAATTTATGGCGATTTGCAGTCCGATCGACCGATGCATCGTCTGTTGCAGGGTGATGTCGGTTGCGGCAAAACGGTGGTGGCACTGCTGGCCTCGGTTTATGCGGCCGAGAACAATCTCCAGACAGCCTTCATGGCTCCCACCGAGATCCTGGCAGAGCAGCATTATCAGAACTGGCGGCAGGCGCTACATGAAGTCGGTATTGAAAGCGCCCTGATGACCGGGTCATTAACTCCGGCTGTCCGCCGGACAATCAATAAAGCGGTGGCCTCGGGTGATATTCAAATCCTGTTCGGGACCCACGCCGTAATTTCGGAATCGGTTCGATTTAAAAGGCTGGGGCTGGTTATAATCGACGAACAACATCGATTCGGAGTTATGCAGCGCGGTCGCTTAATGAGTAAGGGAGTTTATCCCGATACGCTGGTGATGACCGCCACCCCGATTCCCCGAACGCTGGCCATGACACTTTATGGAGATCTTGATTTTACCTCCATTAAAACCATGCCCCCGGGACGGCATCCGGTCAAAACGGTCTGGAGAACGGCGAGTTCCCGTCCGGATATTTATGCCTACCTGAAAAAACGGCTTGGCCGTAGCGAGCAGATTTTCTTTGTTTATCCGCTGGTCGAAAAATCGGAAAAGCTGGATTTGCAGGCGGCCGAGGAGGCGTATAAGCTATTAAAGAAAGACGTCTTTCCTGAATTCAGAGTGGAACTAGTTCATGGCCGTGTAAAAAAAGACAAGAGAGAGAAGATTATTCAGCAATTTCGCGATCGGGCAATTGATATTCTGGTGGCCACCACCGTTATAGAAGTGGGAATTGATATTCCCTCGGCATCGGTCATGGTAATCGAACATGCCGAGCGTTTTGGCCTGTCGCAGTTACATCAATTACGGGGACGGGTCGGCCGGGGCGGAACGCGGGGGATCACCATTGCAATCGCGACACCTCCGGTCAGCGATCTGGCCAAACATCGATTGAATTTATTTCAATCGTCCACCGATGGTTTTAAAATTGCAGAGGCCGATTTGCAGTTACGAGGCCCTGGTGAATTTTTCGGTACAAGGCAACATGGCCTGCCGGAATTGAAGATTGCCAATCTGGTTCGTGACAGCGACCTGTTGCCTATTGCCCGAAAAACGGCAATCAGCTTGCTGAAGAATGAATCCAATCCTGATGATGATGAACGGCGGATAATAAACCACCTGGTCGGTCGGCTTTCGGGCAGAAAGATGATGGCTGACATTGGGTGACAATGATATATCAATAATTTTGCCGAAAACCAATTAAGGTAAAAGGTGTTGGGGTTCCTTTGGAGGTAATATGACCGGGGATAAAAAAGATATCAATATTCATTTCTTTCAACTGGTAATATCGTTGCAGATGGCAGCTATGCAACAGATGGGCAAAGTGGCTTCGCCATTGTCAGGGAAAGTCGAGCGGAATCTGGAACAGGCCCGGGCCAGTATCGATATGTTAGGGATGCTGGCCGAAAAAACAGGCGGAAATCTCAGTCCCGAAGAAAAAAGCATAATTGATCGAGCCCTGTACGAAACCCGGATGAATTTTGTAGACGAATCCAAAAAAACCGATGAAAAAGATGAAGACAAAGATAAGGCCGGAGAATCAACCGAAGCCAATTCACAGGCGGCCAATGGCGGAGAAGCGGATTCCGAAAATGATCAGGATAAGGCCTGATCGAATGAAATTCTAACCGATGTCTATCAATTCGGTATGCTCTGAAAAGCCCTTTTGGCTTGCAATTTCACGGGCATTGGATTATAATAGTGAGGATAAATGACGCAAGATAACGCCTGGAATTTTGATGACTCCCTGCGGGTTCTGATCGGGGAATTCGGTGAAAAAATTATACCCGATCATCCTCTGGCCGAATACAATACGATGGGTACCGGGGGGGCCGCCAGACTTTTTATGGAGGTCGATTCGGCTGAGGAGTTGTCTCGCCTGGTGGCAATGGCAGCCCGTTTAAAGATTCCGTTCTTTATGCTTGGAGGCGGGTCAAACCTGCTGGTATCGGATGCCGGTTATAAGGGGTTGATTATCAAGAATTCGATCATGGATCTTGATTGCGATGGTGAGCAGGTTCATTCGGGGTCGGGCGAGGAACTCCAGGCGCTGATTAACTTCGCGACAGAAAAGTCGCTGACCGGCCTTGAATTTGCAACAGGAATATGGGGTACTGTTGGCGGCGCCATTTTCGGTAATGCCGGCGCCTATGGGGACGAAGTGGGAAATTTGCTGGTGGAGGCGGAACTGGTTGACAGACAGGGTAATATAAGGACTGAAAAGGCTGCATATTTTGATTTTTCTTATCGTTGGTCAAAACTCAAAAATACCATGGAATTCGTGACTGGCGCCAGGTTTGCACTAAAAAAGGGCGAAAAGGTAAAAATCATGCGCCGAGTTGATGAAATTATGGCCATGAGGGCCGCCAAATTGCCGATCGGGCTTCATTCGGCGGGATGTTTTTTTAAAAATATCCCGGACAAAACCAGGAAGTTTGGAAAACTTTCAGCTGGCCAACTACTGGACGAAATCGGAGCCAAGCAACTGCGATGCGGTGATGCCCGGGTTTTTGAAAATCATGCCAACATTTTGATTAATGATGGTTCGGCGAAATCCGATGATATTAAAAAACTCTCGCAAATAATGAAATCAAAGGTCAGGGAAAAATTCGGCATAGAATTGCAGGAAGAAATTATTTTCCTTGGCGAATTTTGAGGAGGCAGGCCTATCGACATTTTTTAACGATTTAAAATTAACTGACTGATAGTCGGTAACTGCCACGTTTAGACGACTTACATTTTTCATTTTTCTGACCCTGGTGTATATGATCCCGCAATGGGGATACTCCGCGCCGCCGGGGTTTCGCGCCTCTCTGGAAACGCCATCGGGCGATATTTCTCCATATCCGGAAGAACGTGTTCGTTTCATAGCCTCAATCTCGAAATCGGATTACCCCCAGTTAAGGATGATATATACGGTTAGCCCCAAAGTTGACCGATCCAGTTTTGAAGACAATACTCTAACCTTTACAAGTTCCTATTATAAGAAATCGGTTTATAATTATGAATATGTTCCCCGGACGGTCGATGCCACGGATTATCTGACCTGGCGCCGCTCCGCCATCCTGAATATGAAGATGAATGAATCGCGGGCCCAGGCTCTGTCGAAACAGCAAAAAGACAAACAGGGCGGACTCCTGGCCATCAATATTCCGATTAAATCCAAAGCGGTGGAATCGCTTTTCGGTGAAGGCGGGGCCGGTTTGAAAGTTTCCGGTTATCACCAGATTTCTTTCTCGGGGACGTCGCGCTGGGATGATCGCGAGGAAACAGCCACCTATCGCCAGAGTAAATTCCCCTCGCTGAATATGGAACAAATTTCGCGGTTCGATATCAACGGCACCATCGGATCCAAAATAACGGTATCGGTCAGCCAGGACTCCAAAACGGATATACCTCTGGCCAACCGTCTGATGATTCGCTACAAGGGCGATGAAGATGATATTATCAAGAGTATCGAAGCGGGAAATACTACTCTTTCCCTGCCCAACACCCAATTCGTGGGTTATTCCAGCCGCATCCAGGGATTGTTCGGAGTAAAGACCGAGGCTCAGATCGGAAGTTTGAACCTGACGGCTATCGCCAGCCAGGAGAAGGGGACGACGGAGCGGACCTCCATCGATGCCGGGGCCAGCGCCAGTGTTTTCTATCTCCGGGATTATCAATTTGCCGACGGCATGATTTATGATCTCGGGGTAGATTCGGACTTTCCCGGTGGAACCGGTGATGTTATCGAACAGATCAACCTATTTTATTCCGTGAAAACCAACACCGGAACGGAGCTTGGAGATAATGCCACGATGTATGTTGATCCCGGCGATTCCAGTAATAGCGATTATTCCAGTGAGAACGAGGAAGCGCTGGTGGCGGAAATAAGTCCCGATGTTTACACGGTCGATGTTAAAGAGCACTGGATTATTTTCGATTCCCCCAATGCCGGGACTTATAATACGGCAATTGGTGCCTATATGATTATCCGGCGGGCTAACGGCTCAGTTGATACGGTCGGCAATATTGCCTCGGAACCATTTGCACTGAAGCTGATAAAACCCAGCAGTTCCTCCAATACCTATCACACCTGGCAATATATGTGGCGAAATGTTTATTATCTCAAATCACGCAATTTGGATGCGGACGGGCTTGAGATAAATATTTACAAGGGTCTATCCACGACTGAGGGCGATGAAGATAATATCGATAACCAGAACGGTGTTCCTTATATCCAGATTCTGGGACTTGATCGCCAGGGAAGTACCGGGAGCAGCGGGGCGGATGGTAAAGCCGATGTTTTGACTGCTATAATCGAGAAAGAGAGGGGTTTGCTGATATTTCCAGATCGCAAACCATTCGATCCGGACAGTGTCTTTGCCGGAACCGAACTGGAGACCAGGGTTCCGGACATATATACTAATATTTATGCGGGCCAGGAGGCCGTAAAAAATACCACCTACTATCTCCAGGTTTCAAGCCTGAATCGGGCCTCAGAAATCAGTCTGGGGAAATCGAATATTATCGAGGGCTCGGAGCGGATCACTCTCAATGGACGGCAACTGGAGAGGGGAACCGATTATCGCATTAACTATGATTTCGGCCAGGTTACTTTTTTAACCGAGGAAGCCACCGACCCGAATGCCGATATCTCTCTTGATTTCGAGTATTCGCCATTTATCACCATGCAGAAGAAGACTCTTTTCGGAATTCGCGGCGAGTATGAATTCAGCGACAATCTGAAACTCGGATCGACGTTCTTATACAAGTCCGACAAAGCCACCGATCGTAAACCGAAAGTGGGTCAGGAAACTTCCAAGATGCTGGTCTGGGATGCCGACATCAGTTTTCGGGTCAAACCGAATTTCATGACCTCGATGGCCAATGCCATTCCGTTTTTTACAACCGAGCAGGAATCGAACCTGGCCGTTTCGGCAGAAATCGCCCAGTCATATCCCAATCCCAATGTGGATGGGGTTGCTTATATGGATGATTTCGAGGGTAGCCGGGATGCTTATTCTCTTGGTGTTTATCGGGAATCATGGTATCTGGCCTCCAAACCGGTTTCGCTGGACAGTATTAATATCCGCGGCAGAATGATCTGGTTTAATCCGTACACTCAGGTGGCCACCAATCAAATCTGGGAAAAAGAAATCACCACCGATCAAAGCGGAACGCATACCCTCTGGATGGTATTCAAACCGACCATTCTCGATCGACGGGACGGGGGAGTGGATACAACCGTGAGGATTGATAATCCAACCAATTCCTGGGGCGGAATCATGCGTTTTCTGGCATCGGGGGCATCCGATCAGGACGATGCCCAGTTGCTTGAGATTCGTTCCCATGGTAAACGGGGTATTTTGCATATTGAAATGGGCAAGATTTCAGAGGATGTCAACGGTAACGGGAATCTTGACACCGAAGATAAAAACTCCAATGATTTTCTCGATGATGGCGAAGATATCGGACTGGACGGATTGATCAATGCCAATGAAACTCGTTATGAGAGCGACCCGCCGCCCGGATACAACGAAAGCGACCCGGATGGCGATGATTGGGTATACAATGCCGATGCTAATCCCAATTACTATGATAAAATAAACGGGACGGAGAATAATAAAAGCGATCCGGGAATCCTGGGCCGTCCGGACACCGAGGACATCAATCGGGATCTTATTCTGAACAAACAGAATGATTACTTTTCCTTCAGTATCGATTTGGCCGATCCCAACAGCCCCTTCCTGGTCGACAGTTCGGAAAATAATTACGGCTGGCGAACCCATCGGATACCAATCCGGGATACCAGTATTGCCGATACCATCGTGGGTTCGCCCCTGTGGAGTCAGATCGAGTATATCCGGTACTGGATGGAATCTCCAACCGGAGAACCCTGTACCCTGGCCGTTGCCTCAACTGACATCATAACCTCAAACTGGGAGGATACGATTGTCTATCCGACCGCCGACAGTACGGCCAAATTCAATGTGGCTGTCATCAATACCCAGGAAAATCTAAATTATAATTCGCCTCCGGGGGTGGTCGGATTTTATGACGCTAACACCCGGATAAGAGAACCGGAGCAATCTCTCCTTCTCGATTTTACCGATTTTAAAGCTTACGATTCGACTGCATCCGATACCGGTATTGCCGAGCGCATTCTTTATGATACGCCGAATTTGATGGGCTATCGTAATCTGGCGCTGTTCGTCCATGGTCCCAAGGAATATCCCAATGGGGAATTGATGTTCTTTTTCCGGGTTGGCCAGAGCAGCACCAACTACTACGAGGTTCGACAATATCTTAACGAAGATGACTGGATCGACACCTCGGCCTGGATTGAAGTGGAAATGGATTTCAACGATATCACCGGTTTGAAGAGTTATCTGGAACTGGCCCGGGGGGAAAACGCCGATACCAATGTGATCGACTCGGTGATGGGCAATAAAGTTTATCGGGTCTATGGTAAACCCAATATTACCCAGGTGAAATATTTGGCGGCGGGTATTATCAACATCAACCAGGATGAGGGGGCGACGGGGCAGATTTGGCTGGATGAACTTCGGCTGACGGACGTGCGGCGGGATGTCGGTCTGGCAACCAGGGTTTCGGTAAGCGGAAATGTGGCGGATTTATTCACCTACAATGCGGGCTATAATTACGAGAACAGTTATTTTCGGAAAATTTCAAGTTCCACCCGGGGAGGGTCAAGTGATAATCTCGGCAGCGGGAAAACCACCACGGGTTACAGTTTCGGAGCCAATTTCAAACTTGACCGGTTTGTGCCCCGGTCGTACGGGGCCAATCTGCCGCTTTCCCTAAGGTATTCGAAAAACACCAGTGTCCCCAGGCTAAAGAGCAATTCCGATATTATCCTGCCGGAGGAATTACGGGATGATGAAAGTACCATCAGTACCCAGAAATCAATGTCTATCTCGGAAGCCTTTAACAAAAAGACCAAAAATCCGCTGTTTACGGTACTTCTCAACAAATTGAAAACAAATTTCTCGTATACCCGGTCCGACGGAACATCGCCGACCACACCCATGTCATTGACGGAAAGTTACCGCTTGGGGGCCAACTACAGCGCCGGTATTACCAAGGTCCCCAGCATTCGGCCATTTTTCTGGACCAAGCCCATTCCATTGCTGAATAAACTGAGTCAGAACAAGTTTTATTTCTTCCCCAATAATTATACCTTCAGCGGTGATCTCAATCGCAGTTTGCGGATTTCCCGAAATTCGAGCGATGTTCTGACCAATAACCTGACCCGGGATTTTAAAGGAACCTTCCGAACCAGTTATAAAATATCGGATAATCTCAACGCCAATTATAATATGGATACGCGACGGGATTTAAGCGATCCCGAAACAGTAAATCTGGCTTTGAATCCCAGGGATTTCAAATTCGGCCGGGAGACCAATTACAATCAGTCGTTCGGAGCCAACTACGATCCGAATATGTTTGCCTTCCTGACCCATCGCTTCAGTTTTACGACATCCTATCGCGAGGATATGAATGTCAGTAATAATACGCGTAATATGTCGGCCACCAAATCTTACGGTATCGGGGGTAATTTTGATTTCAAGAAGCTGTTCGGTTCATCTTCCGGCAAAAGAGAGCGACCGCGGCAACGCGTGCGCGATGCCGAACAGGGTAAAGGCGTCACGGTAGTTGGAGAGAAAAAGAATGTTTTGAAAGCTTTTACCGGTCCGCCCCGAAGGATTCTGGCCTTTTTAACTGGCTGGATCGACCCCATTTCATACGATTTCAAGGAGGCCTACAGCTATTCCTATGTCGGCCTGCTGGAGCGGGCCCAGGCCAAATTCCGTTTCGGATTAACCGAAGATATAGGAGCTCTTATCGATCCGGATGTCTCGAGTGTGGGACGTTCCACATACACCTCCAAATCGACCAACTATTCCTTCGGATCCGGGACCCAACTTCTTGGCGGCCTGAAAACCACCGTTTCTTTCAACCGGAACATCAAGCGAGATCTAATTAAGTCGGTCAATCCGCAGAAAACAGTTTCAACGACTTTCCCGGATTTCAATTTCACCATCAATCAACTTTCAACTTTTAAAATATTGAATCCTTTTATCCGGTCATTTTCGCCGCGGACGAAGTACTCCCGCAGTACCTCGGAGACAATCAACCTGGCCACGGGTTTCAAAACTTCGGATAAAACCACCGTCACTCAGAATCCATTATTGTCTTTCAGTTTTGATCTTATGCGCGGATTGCGGATTGATGTTACCACCGGTAGGACGGTAACCGAGGATAGGACTTACAATTCCAGTACCGGTGAACTGACCCGTCGTTCGCGCAACACCAGCGAAAACGCCACCGTTTCGACCAAATATTCTTTTTCATGGCCGACCGGAGTCAATTTCCCCCTGTTTGGCCGTCTTAAGTTCAGCTCGACCATGACGATATCCCTACAGGTCATGTTACGCAAACAGAAGACCGAGGAGGCCGATGGAGATGAACCCCTTCTGTCGAAGGGCGACAACACCGACCTGACCATCACTCCGACCATTTCTTACACCTTTTCATCGCAGATCAAAGGTGGTATCACGGGACGCTGGCAGGATACCAATAACAAGCAGTTGCAGCGTACATCTCATGTTCGTGAACTGCGCATCTGGGTCGATATCCGATTCTAATTATTTAATTGACATTTGGAGCCTTCTTTTATTCCTTCCGTGTATGATTAAAAAACATGATCGTTTTATTTCGGACGCAATAATCCTGATAATTTTAATCGGTATTTCTTGCGGCGGCAATAAACAGATTACCGTTCCGGAGTTTGATGGTAACCGGGCTTTTCGATATATCGAGGAGCAGGTTGCCTTCGGACCGCGTGTCCCGGGTACAGAAAACAGCCGACTATGCCGTGAATACCTGATTGCCTTCTTCGATAGTCTCGGGGCGAAAATCGACACCATGGAATTTATTCATAATGATCGAACCACAGGTAAGGCAATCGAGATGGTTAATGTTATTGCCTCATTTACCGGGACCGATTCGTCCGATGCGCCTCGATATCTTCTGGCGGCACACTATGACAGCCGGCCTCGAACGGAGTATGATCCCGATTCAACCAAAAGGGAGGAGTGGCTTCCCGGGGCTAACGATGGAGCTTCGGGGGTGGCCGTGTTGATGGAATTAGGTAATCTTATATCCAGGACGAAGCCACGGGTAAATATCGATTTTGGATTGCTTGATGGTGAAGATTGGGGACCGCCCAGTCGTCTGGATGAATATTTTTTAGGGGCGAGGGAGATGGTCCGACGGAATATCAAGGACAAATATAAATCCGCCCTGGTGATTGATATGATCGGAGATAAGGACCTGAAAATCTATCGGGAGGAATTCTCCCAGAAGTATATTGCACCTTTGAACGATATGGTCTGGGGGATTGCGGCCGAATTGGGTGAAACGGCTTTCATCGATTCGGTCGGCTATGCCGTGCATGATGATCATTTATCATTCAACACTATCAGGATTCCATCCATTGTCATAATCGATTTCAATTACCCGGACTGGCACACGACTCATGATACTCCCGATAAATGTTCTCCGGCATCACTAAAAAGTGTCGGTCGGGTGGTGGCCACCTTTCTGTACAGGCTTTAATTTGAGTGAAAGAATTATAAAATCGAAACGGGATTTCCCCGCGGTGGAGATCCTGGTTGCCGATGAAAAAATCATGTCGGTTTCGAGTGAACTGGCCCGGCCGCTGGTAGTGGATATCGTCCGCGAGGTTGTCGAGCGAATGAAAGAACGGCTTGGCCGGGATTGCGATGAAATATCCTTTGAAAATCTCCGGGATACCATCATAAAGCAAATCCGGATCATGCGTCGAAAAAAAATCGGACGGGTGATCAATGGGACGGGGATATTGGTACATACCAATCTTGGGCGCGCGCCTCTTTCGGAAGATCTTTTCGATAACATTAAAAACCATATTACTGGTTATGGTAATCTGGAATTTGAGGTTGCTTCCGGTAAACGCGGCAGGCGGGGAGAGCTGGCCGAGAAATACCTGGCCTTGGTATCCGGAGTTGAAGCCGGAACGATAGTCAACAATAATGCCGCGGCCCTGTTTATTATTCTGAACACCTTCGCCAATCGGCGTAAGGTCGTTATCTCGCGCGGTGAACTGGTTCAGATCGGCGGCGGTTTCAGGATCCCGGATATTATTCGTAAATCCGGCGCCCATCTCTTGGAAATCGGCACTACCAATATCACCACGTTGGATGATTATAGGGCGGCTCTTGCCGAAAAGCCAGCCATGATTCTGAAGGTACACCGGAGTAATTTTGCCGTTACCGGTTTCTCGGCCGAGATCGACCTGAAGGCCCTGGTACAACTCGGACGGGAATTTGGTTTGCCGGTGGTCAATGATCTTGGCAGCGGAGTTATGGTGGATACCAGGGAATTCGCCGGAACCGAAGAACCAACGGTTCAGGGTTCGGTGCGCGACGGAGCGGCGTTGACCTGTTTCTCCGGCGATAAATTACTCGGCGGGGTCCAAGCCGGATTGATTGTCGGTTATAAAGATATGGTTGCCCGAATCAAGAAAAATCCCATTTACCGGGTTCTTCGGGTCGATAAAACCGTTTTTTCAGCGGTCGAAGAACTACTCGGTTATTATCTGAATAATACCTGGAAAGAGAAAATCAAACTCTGGCGGCTGGCGGCCATATCTGAAGCGGAATTGTATCAAAAAGGGCGGTGTTTATTGGAGGAAATCGGGGCCGGAGATAAAATTTCTCTTGATGCCACCCGGGGACGGATGGGAGGCGGTGCCCTGCCTGAGGTTCCACTGCCGTCCATTTCGCTGATCTTTAACAGCACTGTCAAGCCACAGAAAATCGCCGATTTATTTCGGGCCGCACAACCGCCGGTAATTGGCCGTATAACCGATGAGAAGTTTATGATTGACCTGAAGGCGATTGATGATGATGATGCCCGATGGTTGGTTAAAATAATTCAGGATCTAATCGACCAGTTGTGATATGTTTGTAATCGGGACCGCCGGCCATATCGATCATGGAAAATCATCTCTGATAACTCGCCTGACCGGGATAGATCCCGACCGTCTTCCGGAAGAAAAGCTAAGGGGCATGACGATTGATATCGGGTTTGCCTATTATGATACTCCTGACGGCAGGCGGATAGGAATTATTGATGTCCCGGGGCATGAGCGTTTTGTTCGCAATATGATTGCCGGGGCGGGTGGGATCGATGCGGTTATCCTGGTGGTAGCCGCCGATGATGGCTGGATGCCGCAAAGCCAGGAACACTTCCGGGTTACGCAGATGCTGGATATCAGATATGGGATGGTGGCTATTACCAAAATCGATCTGGCTGATCCCGACTGGGTTGATGTTGTCGAGGAGGATATTCGCGATAAACTGAAAGGATCATTTCTGGAAAAGGCTGCGATTGTCAGAATTTCATCGGTTACCGGGGAAGGCTTTGGCCGGCTTCGTGAAGAAATAATCCATCTGGCTGATACAATCACCGAGCGCCGGGATATCGGTAAACCCCGGCTGTATGTCGATCGCTCATTTGTTCTGGCCGGCATGGGGGGCATTGTGGCCGGAACGCTGCGAGGCGGTGCATTGAGCGCAGGGCAGGATATCTTGGTTTTTCCGTCCGGTAAAAAGGGAAAGATCAGGACAATTCAATCTCACAGCCAGCAGGTTATGCAGGCTTTGCCGGGGCAGCGAACATCAATGAGTCTGACGGGAATCGATAAGCAATTTCTTGGTCGCGGTTCCGTCATGACCATCCCGGATTTGATCGACGGGTATCCCGACAAGCCGGTTCTTGCGATTCAGGCAAGGGTCCTGCCGGAGGCCGAAATTGGGATTGACGACCATCGTCGTCTTCTGATGATACTGGGGACAACTGAGATTGAAGGTGAGGCTCGCCCTTACGGGCAACGAGATCTGCGGCCGGGGACGGAGGGAATAATATTTTTTAAACCGTATAAACCGGTTCTGGCTTTCATCGGCGACCGATGTATCTTCCGTTTGCCAACACCCCAGATAACGATTGGAGGAGGGCAGGTGATGGATATTCTGGATCGGTTCCCCCGTAAAAAAGAACTGGACCGATTTGCATATCTTGAGGCCCGGTGTGCCATGACACTTGCTGATATTCTTGAAACCGGTTTTGCCCGAGATTTATTTATGGATAGCCGCCGAGATTTGCGCTGGGCCAATTTCGCTCAGGGCGAACTTGATCACCTGGTCTCCGAATTAATAGAAAAGGGTGCCCTCGATGAATATAACGGACGCTGTTATCGTCCCAATGATCTGGCCCCGAGATTCGATACAATTACGAATTCATTAAATGAATATTTCAGTTTATATCCTCATCAGGATGGCGCGGCGATCGATATTGTGGCCGACCGGGCCGGATTGACGGTCAAATCGTCGGAACAGGTCCTGGAATTGATGGTGGCTAAGGGATTGCTGGTAAAAAAGAAGAATCGCTATGACCTGCCTTGTCGCACGATCTTTGTGAAAGGCGAGATTAAGGAGATGGCTGATCGGCTGGAAAAGGAACTTCGTGAGGGTGGTTATGCCCCGCCAACCATCAAGGAATTGATCGGCGATAATAAAATCGGCCGGGAAGCCTTCAATTATCTGATGACTACGGGCCTGGCCATTAAAACCGGGCCGACCATCGCTTTTCATCGCGATCGCTGGCAGGAAATAATTGCCATAATCAAGACAATGTTAGCTGACCGCGAAGAATTAACGGTTGCTTCATTGCGCGGGAAACTGAATAATTCGCGGAAATATGCTCTTCCCATCCTTGAGGAAACCGATCGGTTGGGAATTACCGAGCGGCAGGGTGACACACGAATTCCCGGAGAAACCTTTGAAAAAGAATAGACTGTACTATAATGGCATGATATATACTCAAGCCGGGGAAGGAGATGTTACCGATTCGATGGCGATAACGGGAAAGACAATCGCCGCGGTCGGACGCAGTTTGCAGTACGATAACGATTTTCGCCACTTCGAGAAAATTGATCTTAAAAAACATGCCGTCATTCCCGGTCTGGTTGATGCTCATACCCATATTTATTTCATGGCCCTTTCACTTCGTAATGCTCGACTGGATGGGTTGACATCAATTGAGGAAGTCCTGGATGCTATCGCCACCCATAGCCGGAAGCTGGGGCCGGAAGAATGGGTTACCGGTGAAGGGTTTTCGCCGGATCGATGGAAGAAATATATTGTGCCCGACCGTACTATGCTCGATCGTGTGACGACGGGGAGACCGGCGGCGATTTTTTCCAAAGATACTCATTTAATGTGGGCCAACTCGAAAGCGCTGGAAATAGCGGGTATTGATTCCCGAACGCCCGATCCCGCAGGCGGTCGGATCGAGCGGACGGCCGATGGCGAACCGACCGGAATTTTAAAAGAAATACCGGCCTATATGAAGGTTCTCAAGCATATGAAAGAACCACCGCCGGCAATGGCTCAGCGGCTATTTAACCGGGTAATTGAAGATGCCCATAAGAAAGGCGTCACCGGGGTTCATTCCTTTGATGGTCCTGAGGCTTTCTATTTTTTCCAAAGGCTGTTGGAAGTAGGCAAACTTGGTTTGAGAATAAGTTATTATGCGCCGTCAAGTTACCTTTCTGAATTGAGAAAGCGCAAACTCAATTATGGATATGGAAATGATTACCTGCGTCTATCCGGAGTAAAGTTATTCGCTGACGGTGCCCTGGGAAGTCAAACCGCCCTTTGTTTTAACAGGTATTTGGGATCTAAAGATAATTTTGGGGTTGAGGTAAAATCGATAGAGGCGATGGTTTCGCTGATTAAAGGCGCGGCCAGGTTAGGTCTTCCATGCGCCATTCATGCTATCGGCGATAAGGCTGTCGCCAATGTTCTCGATGCATTCGAGCAGGCTTCATCGGCATTAATCCCGCGCCGTAGTCGTATCGAACACCTGCAGATGATCCGGCGGTGCGATATCCCGCGTCTGAAAAAACTGGGATTGACAGCCTCGATGCAACCGTCGCACTGCCCCTCGGATATCAGATTGATCGAAAAATACTGGGGGAAACGGGGGCGTAACTGCTATATCTTTAAGACCTTGCTTGAAAACAGCATTTCGCTGGCCTTTGGGTCCGATGCACCGATTGAGCGGCTGGATCCTCTGACCGGGATAGAAAATGCGGTCAATCGCCGGGCGCCGGGTATTAAAGGGGTTTTTTATCCTGAGGAACGAATAAATGTGGCACAGGCGATTTTCGGTTTCACCGCCGGGCCGGCTTATGCGGTCGAGCAGGAATTTGAGTGCGGTTTCTTACTGCCCGGTTATAAAGCCGATTTCGTAGTTCTGACAGATAATCCCTATACCGCTACCCGCTCGAGATTGGCTGGTATTGAAATCGAGGCAACCATTTTTGACGGGCATCCGGTTTATCTCAATCCGGATTCAAAATTACTCATTTAAGATTTTTCAATATCCCGTGAAATCGCGATATTTGATTTTGGGATTGACAGTTGGCTTTTAATGGCAGTTATTGAGAGTAACCCACCGGGGTTCATCTATTGCTTTTAGATTGTCAAAATGTCGCTTAAAAAGATATATAGGTAACATGTGATCGAAGGATTTTTCAGGGTTGTAATATGACTAACAAATTTATTATGATTTTAATGACTGTTCTTCTTGTTTGGGTTGTTTCGGTATCAGCCGATTCTCTTTCACAGGATACCGCGGCAACTACCAATGAGACGCAGGAATCCGACCTGGTCCTATTGCTTGATATCGAAGGGCCCGTGGGCACCGTGACGGCTGATCGGGTGATGGATGCGGTCGCTCGGGCGGAAGAAGAAGCGGCCGATTTACTGGTGATCAGGATGGATACCCCGGGCGGGTTTACGGCCGCAATGTGGCCGATTACCAAATTGATTTTAAATTCCCACGTTCCGGTGGCGGTCTATATCGCCCCGGCGGGTTCCAAAGCGGCCTCGGCCGGGATGTATATTACCTATGCGGCCCATATAGCGGCCATGGCCCCGGGGACCAATATCGGGGCGGCTCATGTTGTTTCCGGGTCGGGGGAGACAATCGACTCAGTATTATCAGAGAAAATAATGAATGATGCCGTAGCCTCGCTTAAGGCTATGGCGGAACGGTATGGCCGTAATGCCGAATGGGCCGAAGAAGCGGCCCGAAGGTCAGTGTCAATCACCAGTTCCGAGGCGCTTGAGAAAAACGTTATTAATCTGATAGCGGATAACCTGGATGACTTGTTGAAGCAAACCAATGGTATGGAAGTCAACACTGTTTACGGGAAGAAAATAATCAAAACCGCACATCCGGTTATTGAGCCGATTAAGAAAACCTTTATCCAGACTCTTCTGGATATTATCTCTTCACCCAATGTGGTTTTTATCCTGTTTTCGCTGGGTGGCCTGGGAATCACTCTTGAATTATATAATCCGGGGTCAATTTTGCCCGGGGTGGTTGGCGGAATCTGCCTGATTCTGGCTTTTTACGGGATGAGGACTCTGCCCATTAATTATGCCGGTGTTCTACTCATTATATTTGCCATAATACTATTTTTACTGGAGATAAAAATCGTGAGTCACGGATTGTTGACTATCGGCGGGGTAATATCCCTGATTATGGGCGGTTTGATGCTGATTGATACCGCCGACCCGGAACTGAAAGTATCCAAAACCATTGTTATTTCGGTGGCCCTGGTCGTCGGCGGCTTCACCGCGCTGGCCTTCATTTTGGCCTACAAGGCGCGGGTGTCGAAACCGACCACAGGGGCAGAAGGACTGGTGGGAGAGGCGGGGACGGTTAAAAGTAAAATCGATGGTACCGGTTATGTTTATCTGGCCGGGGAGTTATGGGAGGCGACGGCGGATGAGATAATCGAGGAGAGCGCCCGCGTTGTGGTTCTGGAAGTTAAAAATCTGAAAATTAAAGTGAAAAGAGCATAAATTACAAGGAGGATGTTATGCAAGCGGCCGTATTAGGATTTATAATATTTTTTGCTCTGATAATACTGACTAATGCCATACGGATACTCAAGGAATACGAACGGGGCGTAATTTTTCGGCTGGGGCGTTTAATCGGTGCCAAAGGCCCGGGAATCATTTTGCTTATCCCGATGGTTGATCGCATGACCCGGGTCGATTTGCGAACGATTACTTTCGATGTCCCGCCGCAGGATGTCATCACGCGCGATAACGTCTCGGTCAAAGTGAATGCCGTCGTTTATTTCAGGGTAATGGATCCCAATAAGGCCATCGTGGCGGTGGCCAATTATTTCGAGGCCACTTCCCAGATTGCCCAGACCACTCTGCGGTCGGTGTTGGGACAGGTTGATCTTGATGAACTGTTGTCCAACCGGGAGAAAATCAACCAGGAATTACAGAAGATAATCGATCATCAGACTGAACCATGGGGGATTAAAGTCTCGGTGGTGGAAGTCAAGAATGTCGATTTACCGCCCGAGATGACACGAGCCATCGCCCGCCAGGCCGAAGCCGAGCGGGAACGGCGTTCCAAGGTCATTCATGCCGAGGGCGAATTCCAGGCCTCGAAGCAGTTATCCGAGGCGGCCAAGGTTATTGCCCAGGCGCCGGGAGCGATGCAACTCAGGTATATGCAGACTCTTACGGAAATATCGGTCAACAAAGGTTCAACCATTGTTTTTCCGCTGCCCATTGAATTGATGGAGGCGTTTATCAGGAAGGCGGTTGACAAGCCAGCCACGTCATGAAAATGAGTTTTATTTAAGACTGATTCTGTTTGTATATTTGAAAAGAGCCTCCAAATATTGATCCGGTATTGGGCGACATGAATGGCACATATATCAGGTTTATTTAAATGAAGCCTATTATAATATCTACACTCATAATATGTCTATTGACAGGTATTACCGAAATTAAGGCGGAGCAGGGTAATATCCTGAAAGAAGAAACGGGGCTAAAAGCTATGCAATTAACCAGTTCCAATTTTAAACCGGGTGAGAAAATTCCGGTGAAATTCACCTGCGACAGCAGTGATATCTCACCGGAATTGCGTTTCCTGAATATTCCCGAAGGGACCAAATCACTCGCCCTGATATGTGATGATCCCGATGCCCCGGTTGGAACCTGGGTTCACTGGGTGATATTCAATATTCCGCCCGATCTGGATGGTCTGGCGGAAAAGGTTCCTACGGATAAAAATCCCCGGGTCGGGTCCGATTCATCATATCGGGCGATTCAGGGGATAAATGATTTCGGTCGATTCGGATATGGGGGACCATGTCCGCCCCGAGGCAAGGCCCATCGTTATTTCTTTAAATTATACGCTCTGGATATTGCAATCGAATTCGATGCCAAGGCTATTGAAAAAGGTATTTCGGCGGCGAATTTAATGTCTGGAATGAAAGGGCATATAATTGAGGAAACCAGTTTGATGGGATTGTATGGGAGACGGTGATAATCACTCGACATTCTTGAAAGCCCGGATTATATCATAGGGCCTGGCGGCATCCATTAATTCGTGGCGGAAGCTTTCATACTGCAGATTTTCGGATAGTGCCTTGAAAACCCTCAAATAGAGATCGTCATCGTACGGCGGGGCGGCCATGATAAAGAAGAGATGAGTCAGGCCGGCATCGGGTGAGTCGAATTCGTATCCATCGATCGATCGGGCAAAGCCGATTATAAAATTTTTAGCCTGCATGGTACGGACGTGAGGGAAAGCAATTCCTTCACCAATGGCCGTTGTCGCTTTTCGCTCTCGATTGATAAAGTCATTGAGGAGTTTGGTGTCATTGCCGGTTTTCCCGGATCGAATCAGGATATTGACCAGCGCCCTGAGAATATGCTCTTTATTACGTATTTTCAACCTGTCGGAGTTGCCCTCTTCGGGGGATGGCTCCAGTTCAACCCGAAAATCGAGTTCGATCAAATCCTCTTTTAAATATCTCGAGATATTCATATCATTTTTTTCTATCGGCCACAAACCGTTAAAAATGAACGAATTATATTTTCGGTCGGCGGTTTGTCAAGCCATAATTCCATGTTTCTTTCCCTTCCTTCAACAATTTCGGGTAAAATCGGTTCCTATTGACTTTTGGCCGTCAATTGTTTAATTTCGGCCGCTAATATGTATTTCGGGGTACTTAAATTGATATCATTGATGCCGAATTAAATATAATAATGATATGAACTTATTGGAGATAAATTGAATTCATTCAAAGACCTTAAAAGAACGCATACATGCGGTGAACTGTCAGCCCAACAGGTCGGGATGACCGTCAGGCTTAATGGCTGGGTTCAGGAGTATCGTAATCTTGGCGGCCTGCTGTTTATAGATGTGCGGGATCGATATGGCTTGACCCAGGTAGTTTTCAATCCTGAGAAAACGGATCGTGAGGTTTTCGAACAGGCAGGGCGGGCCCGGCATGAATTCGTCGTTGCGGTCGAAGGCGTGGTGAGAAAGCGCCCCGAGGGGACGGAGAATAAAAGTATGAAAACGGGCGAAATAGAAGTCGCCGGCAGTAAATTTCTTATTTTGGCGGAATCCAAAACCCCGCCGTTCGAGATTGTCGATAATCCCGATGCCAGTGAGGTTTTGCGGCTGGAATACCGTTTTCTGGATTTGCGCCGCAAACCGCTGCAGGATAAAATAAAAATCCGTCATGAGGTGACGATGGCGGTCAGGGAATTTCTTTCGGGGCAGAATTTCCTGGAAATCGAGACCCCTTTATTAATGCGTTCCACTCCGGAAGGAGCTCGTGACTATGTGGTGCCGAGTCGGGTCCAGAAGGGTAAATTCTATGCCCTGCCGCAGTCGCCGCAGTTAATGAAACAGATTCTGATGGTTTCCTGTTTCGATCGCTATTTTCAAATGGCACGCTGTCTTCGGGATGAAGATCTCCGGGCCGATCGCCAACCGGAACATACGCAGATTGACCTGGAAATGACCTTTGTCACCCGCGATGATGTTTTTCAGGTGGGCGAACAAATGATGACTCACGTATTTGATAAGGTCCTGGGCATCAAACTGGAAACACCGTTTCCGCGTTTTGACTATTGCGAAGTCATGAATCGGTGGGGAATAGATAAACCCGATCTTCGATTCGGGATGGAACTGATTGATTTAACCGACGTGGTCAAAGGTTGTGGTTTTAAGGTGTTTGCCGATACAATCGATCATGGGGGAGTGGTTAAGGCTCTTTGCCTGAAAGGCGGGGCGAATTATTCACGAAAGATGATCGATGATCTGACTCAGTATGCCAGAAATCTGGGAGCCGGGGGACTGGCCTATATTTTAAGGCAGGCGGATGGAGATAAATCGCCGATTGCCAAGTTTATCGGGGAGGCGATCAAGGATAAAATATGTGAGCGGACCGGGGCTGCGGCCGGCGATGCCGTGTTCATTGTTTCCGATAAGAAACTTAAAACGGAAAGCATCCTGGGTCAGATCAGGCTCCGGCTGGGGAAAGAGAATAAACTGATTGAAGAGGGAAGCTGGAAATTTCTGTGGGTAACCCGATTTCCTCTATTTGAATACAACGAGGATGAAAATCGCCTGGATGCCATGCATAATATTGTATCCATGCCGCTGGAGGAAGATTTGCAGTATTTTATGGAAGCCGACACAACCACTCTGTCGATCAGTGATGTCGATCATCCTTTACGCAAAGTTCGAGCCGACCAATATGATCTGGTTCTCAACGGAACGGAGCTGGCCTCGGGCAGTATTCGTATTCACCGTTCGCAACTTCAACGGCAGGTTCTCAATATTCTGGGGATGTCCGATGAACGGATCGACAAGGCCTTTGGATTTCTCCTCAAAGCTCTTGATTATGGGGCACCGCCGCACGGCGGTATTGCCGCCGGACTTGATCGCATCGTCGCTATGATGACCGGTGCGGAGGGTATTCGCGAGGTTATTGCTTTTCCCAAGACCGCCACGGCCCAATCACTCATGGATGGCTCGCCTTCGGATATCGATCCCGAGCAGCTCAAAGAGTTGGGCTTGCGCTTTTCATAAGATGATTTATATTGATTAAGCCTATGAGTTCCGAAACACCTGTTAAATTATCTCGTTCATATTCCATTGAAGGGATTGATCCCCGGCTATTATTCGGGCAGAACGATGTATTTTTAAGAATTATTGAAAATGCCTTCCAGGCCAATATAATCGCTCGCGGGGATAGTATTGTGATTGAGGGTGATCACAACGAGGTAGAAAAAATTATTGATCTTTTCGATGACCTGACCACCAGGATTAAACAGGGTAATTATCTAACCGAGCAGTACCTTAATTACTCGATGGAAATGGTCAAGGAGGGCAAGGGCGGACCGGCGATGGCCATGGCCGGGGATATTATCGCCAATGGCGTTCTCCAGAAGGCCATTCGACCGAAAACCCTGGGCCAGAAGTTGTACCTTAATGCCATCGATGAAAATGATATTGTTTTTTCCATCGGTCCGGCCGGAACCGGTAAAACATATCTGGCGGTGGCGGTGGCGGTGGCGGCGCTTAAGGAAAAGAGCGTCAAACGAATTGTCCTGGTTCGCCCGGCGGTCGAAGCCGGGGAATCGCTTGGTTTTCTTCCGGGGGATATCCGGGCCAAAGTGGATCCGTACCTGCGCCCGGTTTATGATGCTCTGCATGAAATGATGCCGGCGGAAAAAATCAAAAAATTAATCGAACTGGGAATCATAGAAATTGTCCCGCTGGCTTTCATGCGGGGTAGAACTCTCAACAATACTTTTGTTATTCTCGATGAGGGACAGAACACCACTCCCGCCCAGATGAAAATGTTCCTGACACGCCTCGGTGAGGGTTCGCGGGCGATTGTCACCGGCGATATCACCCAGATCGATTTGGATAAAAACAAGTTATCCGGACTGGTTGTTATCCAGAAAATCCTGGCTGGAATCGAGGGTGTCAAATTCGTATATCTTACGGACAAGGATGTCGTCCGTCATGCTCTGGTTCAAAAAATAATCCGGGCCTATGAGCGCTATGAAAAAAGACATCGGAAGGAGTAATAGGGAGTTATTGATCCCCCTATGAGCAGATTTCTAATCAGACTCAAACGACTGCTTAAACGTTTTTTGAAGGTTAAGGCGGAAACCCGCCAGACGCCCGCTTCACGGACCAGCAGCAAGATATACAAGTATCTTATGCTTCTGATGGCGGCGGTTTTAATAGCCTTTTTGTACCCCGCCGAAAATCTCTTTCAACCTCTCGATTTCCCGCGCCGGGGCGAAATCGCACAAAAGGATATTATTGCGCCTTTCACGATTACCATTGAAAAGACACCGGAGGAATTGAAGGAAGAGAAAGATGCCACAGCCAATGCCATTCCGACTCTGGTGGAGTATAATACCGACCTGGTCGATTCGACCCTGGCCCGGTTCGACGGGTTGATGAAGCGGGCCGATGCGGCCACAAAAAAAATCAAGAATATTTGGGAAGAAAATAATCAAACTGAAGCAAGAGCGGATGAATACACTGATTCTCTGAGTAGCTCTCTGAACCGGGACTATCCCTTCATCCGGAATGATGCCATCAATAAACTTTTGAGAAGCCGGGACACCAAACGGGCCGGGACCGTTATTGGGGATATTCTGGAAAACGAAATCTACTTTACCGGGGTCATGGCGGATTTGAAGACCCTGCCTGATGTTAAAAATCGTTCGGTGGTTATCCGAATCGACAAACGGGAGATTTTTATCATCCGGGATAAATTACTCGATTTGCCGCGGGCCTATGTCAGTTTTCTGGCGGCGCTGAATAATAGGTCGCTGGTGGATTCATTCGATGTTGATCAATACTACGAACTGGGACGGCATTTCATAATTCCCAATCTGACTGTCAATCTGGATGAAATGGAAGCGCGCCGAAATGAAGTCATGGCGGAAATATCGCCGGTCAGCGAGATTATTGCGGTCGGTGATGTTATCGTCAGGGCGGGAAGCAAAGTTACCGTCCGTCAGGCCAACATCCTGAAAGAAATGTATCGTCAGAAAGAGAAACTCAACGAGAATGAAAACTGGCTGGAAATGTATGTGCCGGTATTGGCCCGGCTCCTTTTGGTTCTGGCCGCTTTCGGGCTTTTATATATTTATCTTTATTATTATCACAATCAGATTTATGCATCCAACCCCAAAATCCTGGCCCTTTATCTGATTTACGGGCTGGAGTTGATTCTGGTTTATTTTATCGGTATTCGGCTGGACCTTTCTTTTTATCTTTATCCGGTAGCCATTTTCTCCATCCTGATTACGGTTCTGTTTGATGCCGAGGTGGGGACTTTTAACACCTTTGTCCTGGCTCTGCTTCTGGGAATCCTGCACCGGTTCAATTTCTCAATCACCCTTACGACTATAATTGTCGGGGTGGTGGCCTGTTATTCGATTCAGCGGGTCCGGCAGCGTTCTGAATTTTTTAAAGCCGTATTGTATCTGTTATTTACCTATTCCGTTCTCGTTTTCGTGCTGGAATCATTTAATATCTCACCATCCGAAGATATCTTCAATCTGCTGGCCTTTGGATGGGTCAATGCCATAATGTCGCCGCTTCTGGCCATGGGGATTCTGCCTTTTCTGGAATCGTTGTTTGGTTTTACGACCAATGTGACTCTTCTGGAATTGTCCGACATGAATAATCCACTTCTGAAGCGGCTGGCTCTGGAAGCGCCGGGTACCTATCACCATTCTATCCTGGTCGGGAACCTGGCCGAGGCGGCCGCCAAGGAAATAGACGCCAACCCGCTTCTGGCGCGGGTCGGAGCCTATTATCATGATATTGGCAAGATTGAGATTCCCGAATATTTTGTCGAAAACCAACTTGGTATAAAATCGAAACATGAAAGCCTGACCCCGACCATGTCGGCCATTATCCTGGCCTCGCATATCAAAAAAGGGCGAATACTCGGGGAAATGGCTGATCTGCCGGATGAAGTCCTGAACTTCATTGAAGAACATCACGGGACCATGACCATGTCGTACTTCCTCAATAAGGCTAAGGAAATGGGAATCGAAAATCCGCCGGTGGAAGAGTTCAAGTATCCCGGCCCCAAACCGCAGATTCGTGAGACGGCCATTGTCATGCTGGCTGATTCAGTCGAGGCGGCCAGCCGGACATTATCAGATCCCAAGCCGGCGAGGATAAGAAATCTGGTCCAGAATATTATAAATGATCGTTTCCAGTCCGGCGAACTGGAGGAATGCCCCCTGACTTTGAAGGACCTGGCCGGAATCAGAGAATCGTTCACGAAAATATTGATGGGCGTTTTTCACCATCGAATTGAGTATCCGGATAAGGAAGATTCCAAATAATGCATGTTAATATTATATCGGATACCAATCGACGTATCCCCAGGCAACAAATCAGGTGGCTGATTGAATCGATTGATGAGGAAGAGGCTCCACCTGACAGTACTGTCAATATTATCTTCACGCGGGATAAGGAAATTACCCGTCTTAATCGGGACTATCGCTCGAAACGAGGCCCGACTGATGTTCTCTCTTTTAATCTGGACAGTGGTCCCGGGGACAATTCGATTTTCGGGGAAATATATATCTCAACGGATACTGCGGCCAGAAATGCCCATCGCGACGGGAGGGGTTTTTACCTCGAATTGCTGGCTCTTTGCTGTCATGGTTATCTCCATCTGCTGGGTTATGACCATGAACTGGAGAGTGAGAGAGACCGCATGTCGGCGCGGGAGAAATACCATCTGGAAAGGATTGCCTGATGGAGATTCTTTTTTGCCTATTGCTTATTGTAGTAATCTATTATCTGGGATACGTCCTGTCGCTTTATTCCTCGGTCGCCTATATCGAACCCGAGAGAATCGAGCATGTCTCGGAAAAATTGTCGGGCATCCGGAAAAAATACCTGGCGGAAATATTGAAGAATCCTCGAATCAGTCTGCAACTGGCGGTTGTATTCAAATCATTGTTTCTGGTATTGGTCTCACTGCTGGTTATTTTGATAGCCAACAGCATGGTCGCCCGATACGACTGGCGGGTCGATATCTCTTATCTTTCCGGATTAATCCTGGTCTGGGCATTTTATCTGATATGTATTGAGATTTTGCCCAAACGTCGGGTGCTGAGATTGCTGGATAAGGAAATTTTGAATTTTCTTCCGCTTTATATCAGCGCCTATATCCTTTTCAGACCCATGGTGTTTTTCTACGGGCGTATTTTTTATCGGGATAAGGCCCAGAAAATACCGGAAGATCAGAAAGAGGATATTATCGAGCGGGCAATCGAGACCCTGGCTGAGCAGGCCGGTATCCGCGAGGCGATTGTTGAAGATGATGAAAAAGAAATGATCGGCCAGATATTTCAGCTTGATGTTACTGAAGTCCGGGAAGTCATGATTCCGAGAATTGATATCAGGGGATTCGAAATGAAAGCGGGTCTCGATGACATTAAGAAGCAAACCAAAGAATATGGTTTTTCCCGCTATCCGGTTTTCGATGAGACCATGGACAATATTATCGGGATACTCTATATCAAAGACCTGTTCACCGACTACCCTTCGGAAAAGAGTATATTTGACATCACCAATTTCGTCCGCCGTCCATATTTTGTTCTGGAAAAGAAAAAAATAAGTGAACTTCTGGCTGAATTCAAAGCCAATAAACTGCATATTGCCATTGTCGTCGATGAATTCGGGGGCACTTCGGGGCTGGTGACTCTGGAAGATATTCTGGAGGAAATCGTCGGCGAGATTGAAGATGAACATGATCATGGTTCTGATCCGGTGGTTCATATGCCGGATAATTCCCTGCGGGTTGAGGCCGGGGTCTCTCTGGATAGAGTTGTTGAAGAACTCAACTTGGATTATGAAACCGAGGATTTCGAAACGGTTGGCGGCTTAATTTATGATCTGGCCGGTTCGGTTCCTCCGGTGGGTACCATCCATCGCTGGAAAGATATCCTGTTTGAAGTGGAAGAAGTTGAGGGGCAAAGGATTAGTTCGATAAAGGTGTGGGTGAAGAAGGGTACTGAACATTAATCGAAATAAAATTCGGTTTGCCCGGTTGACATAAATCGATTCAAACAGCTGTTTCTTTTTTCCGTTTAACTCCTATTCCGAATTATTTTAATTGATTTGGGAATAAAAAAACCGATAAATAAGCAACTTTCAAATCTAACCGGAGGTTGTCAGGTGACCAAGACTAAGGAAGATATTTTACGGATTGTCAGTGATGCCAATGTTCATTATGTGCGCCTTAACTTTACGGATATTCTGGGTCGGCTGAAGGGGATGGCTATTACCAATTCCGAACTGGAGGGAATTCTTGAGCGCGGGCAGGGGTTTGATGGTTCATCGGTTGAAGGATTCGTCAGGATTGAAGAATCGGATCTGGTGGCGGTTCCTGATTTGCGGACATTCCGGATAATACCCTGGGAAGTCGGTGGCGAAAAAACGGCCATGATGTTTTGTGATATTCAAAACTCCGACAGCTCGCCGTATGAGGGTGATCCCCGCTGGATCCTCAGGAAAATCCTCAGCGAAATTGAGGATAAAGGCTGGACGTTTAATGTGGGTCCGGAGCTGGAGTACTTTTATTTCAGTGAAGAAAACAATCCCGAAGTCCTCGATCTGGGCGGCTATTTCGATTACAATTCGGCTGATATCGGAACTCAGCTTCGCAAAAGGACCAGCGCGGCTCTGGAGTTTATGGGTATTCAGGTCGAATGTTCGCACCATGAAGTGGCGCCCAGCCAGCAGGAAATCGATCTCCGATATCAAGAAGCCCTGATGATGGCCGATTTCGTTCAGATTTATAAATTCGTGGTCAAGGAAATCGCCATGCAGAATGAGGTTTATGCGTCGTTCATGCCCAAACCCTTATACAACGAAAACGGTTCCGGGATGCACTGCCATATGTCGCTCTTTAACGGCGAAAAAAACCTGTTCTATGATAAAAAAACACCGAATAACCTGTCCAAAATGGCTTTGAGTTTCCTGTCGGGAATACTGCACCATGTCAGGGATTTCACCCTGATTACCAATCAGTGGGTGAATTCGTACAAGCGCCTGGTGGTAGGATATGAAGCCCCGGTTTATATTTCCTGGGGTACCAGAAACCGTTCCAGCCTGATAAGGGTGCCCATGTTTAAAACGGGCTACGAGAAGGCCACCCGGATTGAGTTACGTTCGCCGGATCCGGCCTGCAATCCCTATCTGGCTTTTGCCATAATGCTGGCGGCCGGTCTGGATGGATTGGAAAACAAATATCCATTATCCAATCCGATTGAAGAAAATATTTTCACCATGAGCGACGATGATCGCAAATCCAGGAAAATTGGCTCTTTGCCGGATTCGCTTGAGAACGCCATTAAGGCCATGGAAAAATCAAAACTGGTCAGGGAAACCCTGGGCGGTCATGTATTCGACAAGCTTATTGCCAATAAGTGGGTGGAATGGGATGACTATCGCAAGAGTGTAACCAATTTCGAACTGGAAAAATATCTGCCGTTTTTATAATGTATGTCTGCCGGAGATTGGTAATTGGCACATTGCCGATGGTTCGAAAGAGAATAAATCGGAACCATCGGAATATACTGGTATACTCTGGCCGCCGTCCTTTCGGACGACGGCCGTTTTAATACCCTTATATCTTTCGCTGGAAAAGGTCCCTGAAAAAACCGGAAGAGTGATTCATGCCGTATTGTAAATCCGCTGATGTTAATATCTATTATGAGATTCACGGATCCGGTTTGCCGTTGATGTTTCTTCACGGTTTCACCCTCGATGGGCGGATGTGGCGTGATCAGGTCGATTATTTTAAAGAACGATATAGGGTTATAATCTGTGATGCGCGGGGGCATGGTCGATCGGAAGCTCCGGAAACCGGCTATGCCCGCGAGGATAGAGCCGGAGATATTCATAAACTGGCCGATCTTTTAAATCTCACGAAATTCCACCTGATCGGTTTATCGATGGGTGGGGGTGATGCCGTGAGTTTCGCTATTGATCAACAGGAGCGGCTTTTATCGTTGACTCTGGCCGCCACCGTGGTCTCGGGTTGGATGCCTTCAAAGCGATACCATGATTTCAGCCGTGAGGCAAAGGAAAAAGGATGTGATGCGGCTCTCCGGGATTATATGCAAGCTACCCTGGGTTATTATGATAAACGACACCCGGCATTGAAAAAAAGACTCCATGAAATAATGTCCGATTTCAGCGGCGGTCCCTGGCTTGATCCTATGAAAGGCAAATATCCTAAAAGAGATGATTTGGCGCTGGTGAGCGGACTGGAAATCCCGATTCTTATCATGGCCGGGCAACATGATATTTATTTCCGGCCACTGGCCGAACGACTTCATCATCTGATCAAAAATTCCCGCCTGGAGATTCTTAAAGATGTCGGTCATATGGTTAATCTGGAAAATCCCGCTGAGTTCAATAAGATTCTTGAAACATTCTTGTCCGCCATAGAACTTCCGGAAATTAATCCATGATCAGCATAATATAATTGGAACAGGAATCCGGTTTCAGTGTTCTCACTGAATTAATTGACAAATTTGGGCTTAAGATGAGGGGAATTTATATCTTTACATATTCGGCAAAAGGCAGTTATTTGGATACTCTGTAACGCTGATAGCAGTAATGATAACGGAAAAGGACAGATCCGGAATTTGGCTGGATGGATATTAAGGAAGGAATTCGATGAGCGAGAGGACTAAACTGGCTGTTTTCATTTCAGGAAGCGGTTCCAATCTGCAGTCGATTATCGAGGCGGCGGCCGGAGGACGATTGGCCGCCGAAGTGGTTCTGGTGATATCGAATAAGAGTAACGCTTATGGTCTGGAACGAGCCACTCAGGCCGGCATTGAGACCTTTATATATAAAGCGAAAAAATACCCTGATCAGAACGCCGCCGCAACCGATTTGCTGGAGATGCTGGCGCAGTATGAGATCGATTATATTGCGCTGGCCGGGTATCTGCAATTACTACCCAATGAAGTCGTGAAAAAATATCGAAACAGGATAACCAATATCCATCCTGCCCTGCTTCCCAAGTTCGGTGGCAAAGGGATGTACGGGCATTTTGTCCATGAAGCGGTTATTGCCGCCGGGGAAAGGGAATCGGGCGCCACGGTTCATCTGGTCGATGAAATTTACGACAACGGCCGCATCCTGATGCAAAAGAAGGTCCCGGTTATGCCGGATGATACTCCGGATACTCTGGCCGCCCGTATATTGAAAATCGAACATGAAATATATCCTCAGGCACTTGATAATCTGATAAAAGGGAAATACGACTGATATGGAAAAATGTGTTTTAAAAACCGAAATCAAGGAATATCCTTTATTCAGTCGCGGAAAGGTCCGCGATGTTTATGATCTTGATGATCGGCTGTTGATTGTCACAACCGACCGGATTTCGGCCTTTGATGTTGTCCTGCCGAATGGAATACCGGGCAAAGGAAGGGTGTTGACGGAAATGTCACTCTTCTGGTTCGACCTGCTTAAGGATGTTGTCAGATCGCATCTGGTTACCGCTGATTTTGGACAATATCCTGATAAACTGAAAAAATACCGGGATATCCTGGAAGGCCGGTCGATGATTGTGGTTAAGGCCGAACGGGTCGATATGGAATGTATTGTCCGCGGGTATATATCCGGTTCCATGTGGAAAGAACTGCAGCAGGCCCGCAAGAAAGGACAGAATGTCGTCCACGGTTTTACTTTCCCGGCTGATTTGAAGGAATCCGATAAACTTCCAGAACCGATTTTCACTCCATCCACCAAAGCCGAGGGCGGTCATGATGAGAATATATCGTATGAAAAATCGGTGGCCATGGTAGGCGAGGAAACGGCCCGGCTGTGCCGCGACATATCATTGGCCATGTACACCAGGGCCGCTGATTATGCCCGTAGCCGGGGGATAATAATTGCCGATACCAAGTTTGAATTTGGTTATCACAAAGGAGAGTTCATCGTCATCGATGAGGTCCTCTCACCGGATTCATCGCGATTCTGGCCTCTCAATCAGTACACTCCCGGAAAAGGCCAACCGTCATTTGACAAGCAGTTCATTCGTGATTACCTTTCCGGTCTTGACTGGGACAAGACTCCTCCGGGACCAACTCTTCCTGAGGAAATAGTGACAAAATCGGCCGCCAAGTATGCCGAAGCGGCCAGGTTATTGATGAGGAAATAAGCATGAGCGGAATGATAAAGATAAGACGCGCTCTTATATCAGTATCGGACAAAACCGGTCTGGTGGAACTGGCCAAAGCTCTGGCGGAAAATGACATCGAAATCCTTTCCACCGGTGGAACCCTGGCAACCTTGAAAAAGGCCGGCATTCAGGCGGTCTCGGTGTCGACCTTCACCGGGGCGCCGGAGATACTTGGCGGCCGAGTTAAAACCCTTCATCCCAAAATCCATGCCGGAATTCTGTTCCGACGTGACAGCGAGGCTGATAATGCCGAAATGATACACCAGGAATATAAGCCGATTGATATGGTAATCGTGAATCTATATCCGTTTGAAAAGACGGTAGCAAAACCAGATGTATCGGAAGCGGAAATTATCGAAAACATCGATATTGGTGGTCCGACCATGGTTCGCGCCGCCGCCAAAAACTATTCGGGCGTGGCAGTGGTTACCGGTCCGTCTGATTATCCCTTGATAATCGATGAATTGAAGCGTAATGATGGTTCCCTGAGTCTGGAATTAAGGCGGGAATTGGCCAGCCGGGCTTTTGCGCTGACCAATACCTATGACAGAGCCATTGCGGACTATTTCATTGGCAAGAAACCGGAAACAGACGATGAATTTCCGCGAAAGCTCACTCTGTCATTTGATCATCTGCAGTCATTGCGATACGGAGAGAATCCTCATCAAAAGGCGGCTTTTTATGCCGACAAAAAATTTAGCGGTCCGACTCTGGCCCGGGCGGAAATATTGGCTGGTAAGGAACTGTCGTTTAATAACATCTCCGATCTCGATGCCACCCTGGAAATGCTTCTGGATTTTGATGAACCATTTGCCTGCGTTCTCAAGCATGCCAATCCCTGCGGGGCCGCGGTCGGGGCTACTCTGGCCGAGGCCTATCGCGATGCTTTGGCCTCGGACCCTCTTTCAGCTTTCGGGTCGATAATCGGGCTGAATAAAAAGATCGATCTGGCGACAGCCGAATTATTGCATCAGACGCATTTTGTGGAATGTATCCTTGCGCCTGGTTATGATGAAGAGGCTCTGGCGCTTATGAAAAAGAAAAAAAATCGTCGTCTACTCGCTCTTCCCGAAATAATCGGTGGGCGTCCGGAAGGCGAGATGGTCAATAAGTTCGTCAGGGGAGGAATGCTTTATCAAACCGCCGATGATATCGAAACCCTTAAAACCTCTCTAACGACCGTTACCGATCGGAAACCGACTGACGAAGAGACTGAGTCATTACTTTTTGCCTGGAAAATTGTCAAACATACGAAATCGAATGCAATTGTAATTGTCAAAGGTAAGGCAACTGTCGGAATCGGCATGGGGCAGACTTCCCGGGTTGATGCTTCGGCACTGGCCGTGAAAAGGGCCGGAGACCGTACCCGCGGGGCGGTTCTGGCTTCCGATGCCTTTTTCCCCATGCCTGATGGCATTGAGGTGGCGACTGAGGCTGGAGTAACGGCCATTATTCAACCAGGCGGATCCAAGGGTGATCCGGAGGCAATTGAAGCGGCGAATAAGGCCAAGGCCGCCATGGTCTTCACGGGCGTGAGGCATTTCAAGCACTAAGGGTAGGGTATTTTTTCCAGATAATCCTTGCTTGCATGGCGATCTGTGCGTATTTTAAAGATTATTGAATGGTTACGTTAGAAAGGCTTAATAGTGGGTAACCGTGTTCTGGAAATTGTCGTTTTTCTGATGTCGCATATAAAAGACCACCAGGGTCAGCTTGAAAATATTGATGATATTTCTTCCTATCTTAAAAGTAACGGCTTTACTGACAATGAGATAAGCTCGGCATATTCCTGGGTTCTGGACCAGCTTCAAACCGATTCGCAGTTTATTATAGATGGCAGTCAATCCAACCTCTCGACCAGGGTTCTGACCGAACAGGAACGTCGCTATTTCACGCGGGAATCTTGTGGTTATGTATTGCAGCTAAAATATCTGGGATTGATTAGCGATTCTCAACTGGAAATGATCCTGGAAAGAGGCGCTCTTTTGGGACCTTCTCCGGTCAATCTGGAGGAAGTTAAGATGCTTGTTGGTTCGATGCTCTTTCGTGAGAACGAGTTGCTTGAATCGGGCCGTCATCAGATGGTTTTGCTTCCCGATGATGAGGGTTTGATTAACTGATATAAGCCCAATTCCCTGAACAAATCCAAATGCCTTTAAAAGACAAGAAAATTCTGGTGGGTCTGACAGGTGGTATTGCCGCTTATAAGACCCCGATCTTGATTCGGCTTTTAAAAAAGGCTGGAGCCGAGGTTCGGGTGGTAATGACCGAGGCCTCGACCAGATTCATAACTGAATTGACGGTCGAGACTGTCAGCCAGAATCCAGTGGCCATCAAGATGTTTCCGGAAAACCGTTATGTCGGACCGCATCATATCGACATGGCCGCTTGGCCGGATCTATTCGTGATTGCCCCGGCCACCGCCAATTTTATCGGGAAAGCGGCTTCCGGCATCTGTGACGATTTATTAACTACCGTTGTATGCGCCACCAAGACTCCGATTATGATTGCGCCATCAATGAACAGCAATATGTACTTAAATCCGATAACTCAAAATAATATCGAATATCTTAAATCACTGGGTTATATTATGATCGATCCCAATACCGGGGAAATGGCTTGCGAAACCTATGGTCCGGGCCGCATGGCCGAGCCGGAAGAGATTTATCAGTTTATTCTGCAGTATTTTTCAAAAAAAAAAGTCCTCGAAGAAAAAACGGTCGTCGTAACCGCCGGACCATGCCGCGAAGCAATTGATCCGGTTCGTTTCATATCCAATCGTTCATCGGGGAAAATGGGTTATGCCCTGGCCCGGGCGGCATATGATGCCGGAGCCAAGGTCGTCCTTATCTCCGGTCCCACCAACTTGAAAGTCGATTCCGGAATAAAGCTGATCCGGGTTGAAAGCACCGGGGAGATGTATCGGGCGGTCAAAAAGGAATTCGCCCGATGCGATTATCTGATCATGGCGGCCGCCCCGGCTGATTTCACTGTTGCCCATATTGAAAAGAAGAAGATTAAAAAGGAATATGGTAATCGGTCTATTGATTTAATTCCCGCCATTGATATATTGAAATCATTAAAGCCGGATAAAAAAAGGCAAAAGGTTATCGGTTTCGCGCTTGAAACGGATCATGGTATTGAAAATGCCCGGGCCAAGCTGAAAAATAAAAGCCTCGATTTGATCGTTTTAAATGAAGTGGGGGAAACGACTCCTTTCGATAATGACAGTAATCAGGTCACTGTCATCACGAAAAGGGGAAAACCGGAAAGGCTTGCGCCTATGCCCAAGATGGAACTGGCGGTCAGGCTGATCGAGTATATCAGCAGGATAAAATAATATGGCCAACTGGAAGGATCGGATGCATCCCGATGCCGCCACCCTGCTATTAAAGGCGGCCAGGTCCCAGATGGAATTGGGTTTTGATGAACTGGTTATTGATATGTCGAGTTTAAGTGAAAAGAAACAAAAACTGGCGGCCGCCGGTGTTAGTCGTAAACGGGAGTATCATTATAAGTCGCTTGATGCTCATAACCGGGCTATTGATAAATGTCTGAAATGCCCGCTCGGATCGACCCGGACCAAATTTGTCTATGGGACCGGCAACCCCGATGCCGGGATAATGTTCATCGGTGAAGCACCCGGACGTGATGAAGATCTGCAGGGCATCCCGTTTGTCGGCCGGGCCGGACAACTACTGGATAAGATTCTGGCGGCTATTAAATTCAGTCGCGAGGATGTTTATATCGCCAATATCCTGAAATGCCGTCCCCCCAATAATCGGGATCCCCAACCGGAAGAAATGAAGGCATGTATGCCGTATCTTCTCGAGCAGATAAGATTAATCAATCCCAGGATTATCTGCGCTTTGGGTCGGATTGCCGCACAGGGGTTGCTGGAAACCACCACGCCGCTGGGCAAACTGCGGAAAAAATGGCATGATTTTCACGGCATTCCGTTTCTGGTAACTTACCATCCTGCGGCTTTGCTGAGATTTCCGTCATACAAAAAAGATGTCTGGGAAGATGTCCAGATGTTAAGGGCCAGGTATGATGAACTGGTTCCGGAGAAGATCAATGGCCTCCAGTCCTGATGTGGATAAAAAAGTAGCACGTCTTGAACCGCCGCAATCGGTCGACGCCGAACAAGCAGTCCTGGGATCGGTTTTAAAGGATTCCGAGGTTATCAGTTCTGTCCTCGAGCAGATCGGGGCCGAGGATAATTTTTATGTTCCCAAACATCGCATCATATTTAGGGCGGTTCTGAATCTCTATGAAAAGAATGAACCCTGCGATATTACCACGGTAGCCGAGGAACTGGCCAAAATGGATCAACTGGATCGTATCGGCGGCCGGCTATATCTGGTGGAACTGGTGGATGGGGTGGCAACCGCGGCCAATGCCGAGGCTTATGCTAAAATTATTCTTGAAAAGGCCGTTCTGCGGCGTTTAATCGAGGCCTCGAACGGTATTGTCAACAGCTGTTATATCCTTGACCAGGATGTTTCCGAGATTCTTGACCGGGCTGAACAGAATATTTTTGCCATTTCCGAAAGCCGGCTTCGGAAAGGCTTTACGCCGCTCTCGGAATTGGTGCCGAGTACATTCGAGCAAATAGAGAATTTCCAGGAAACCAAAGGCGGTCTGGCCGGAATAAGTACCGGTTATGCCAAACTCGATGAAATGACAGGCGGCTTTCATGATGGTGAATTTATCGTGGTGGCCGGGCGTCCATCGATGGGAAAGACAGCCCTGGCTCTGAATATCGCCGAGTTTATGGCGATAGAGCACAACGTTCCGATAGGCGTATTTTCGATTGAAATGTCCAAAGAACAACTGGCCTTGCGGATGCTTTGCGGGCGGGCACGTCTCAGCCAGCATAAACTGCGGACCAACCGTCTGCGCGATGCTGAATGGCAGAAATTGACCCTGGCCGCCGAACCATTAAGTGAAGCGAAAATCTTTATCGATGACTCGGCCGTCCTGACTCCTTTGGAGATGCGGGCCAAGTCACGACGCCTGAAAGCCCATCACAATGTCGGATTGATTGTTGTCGATTATATCCAGATGATGTATGCTTCGGGGAGGGCCGAGAATCGCCAGCAGGAAATGGCCATGATCTCGCGCTCGTTGAAAACGCTGGCCAAGGAATTGAATATTCCGGTGGTGGCCATAAGCCAGTTGTCGCGTATGGTTGAGATGCGCGGCGGCGATAAACGCCCTCAACTTTCCGATCTGCGTGAATCGGGAGCAATCGAGCAGGATGCCGATTTGGTATTGTTCGTTTATCGCGAGGAATTTTATTTATCACACCTTCCGGATGATGATCCCAAACGACTGGAAGCCAGGGGAAAGGCTGATATTATAATTTCCAAACAGCGTAATGGACCGACCGGGGTGATCCCGCTGACTTTCGTCAAGGATTATATCCGGTTTGAAAACCCCAGCTGGCAGCGTCCGGAAATTCCGGTGCAGGAGTCGGATTACGAATTTTGATCAATGAATAACCAGGTTCCTTTGATCGGTCGCAGCGTGATTGCCTTTATCTCGCGTATTGGCAGTACCTTCATGCTGTTTTTTAGAGCCCTGTATCATTGTAAATCGATTCCCAGCTCACTGGGACTGATAACCGATCAATCATTCTGGATCGGTAATAAGTCTTTGCCCCTGATTGTTATCACCTCGATTTTTGTCGGGGCTGTTTCGGCGTGGCAGGCAGCCTACCAGTTTAAATTTATCGGGGCACCGATGCGTTACCTGGGAAGTGCCGTGGGGAAAGCGATTGTAATCGAACTGGCGCCGGTCCTTACGGCTTTGGTTGTGGCCGGTCGGGTTGGGGCCGGAATTGCGGCCGAACTGGGAACGATGCGGGTCACCGAGCAGATCGATGCCGTCGATTCCATGGGTATCAGCCCAATTCGGTATCTGGTAATGCCGCGGTTTCTGTCGGCAACCATTATGCTTCCCATCCTGACCATTTTTGCCAATTTCGTGGCGATTTCAGGAGCCATGCTGGTGTCCATTATGTTTGTTAATCTGTCATACGAAACCTTTCTGCTGGGGGTTAAAAGCTCCTTCAGCATGGCCGATATGCTCGGCGGATTTCTGAAATCCACAGTTTTCGGTATGATAATCGGTCTGGTCGGCTGTCATGAAGGTTTTACCGCCAAGGGCGGAGCAAGGGGGGTCGGGCAGGCCACCACCCAGGCGGTGGTGATATCGGCCGTGTTGATTCTGGTTACCGATTATATTATTGCGGTCATTCTGTTCAGGGTGTAATAAAATGATCCCGTGCATAAGACTTGACAAAGTCACCAAGGCCTTCAATACCAATGAAGTTCTTCGCGGTGTCGATCTGGAAATCGGACGGAATGAATCGGTGGTAATTATCGGCCGGTCGGGATGCGGCAAATCGGTGCTTCTTAAACATCTCAACGCCCTGTTTCAGCCCGACTCCGGAACAGTCGTCGTCGAAAATCAGGATCTGTCCGGTCTGAAATATGAAGAACTGGTCAGCGTGAGGAAAAAAATCGGAATGCTTTTCCAATCGGCCGCGTTGCTGGATTCCCTGACGGTAGGGGAGAATGTCGGCCTAGCCCTGCGGGAAGTTGAAGGCTATTCGGAAAATGTCGCCCGCGAGGTGGTCGAGGAAAAACTGACTCTGGTCGGCCTCGGGGGGACCTATGATCTGTACCCGGCCAATCTTTCGGGCGGTATGCGTAAACGGGTCGGCCTGGCCCGGGCTATCGCCACTTCGCCAGAGATATTGCTCTATGATGAACCGACGACCGGGCTGGATCCGATCACGGCCGACATGATCAACGATCTCATAATTGAGTTGCACCGCAGGCTGAAAGTCACGTCGATTGCAGTAACGCATGACATGACCTCGGCCTATAAAATCGGGGAACGGATTGTCATGCTTCATGACGGCAAGGTGGAGTATGACGGGACGCCGGATGAAATAAAAAACTCCGGCAATGCAGTTGTCGATCAGTTTATCAATGGCCGTTCCACCGGCCCCATCCAGGTACGGTAATCAGGATGACAGGTAAGACAAAGATAGCTTTTGTATGTACGCAATGCGGCGCCATTCATCCCAAATGGCAGGGTCAATGCCGTGATTGCGGAGAGTGGAATACCCTGGCTGAGGAACGAATTGTCAAGTCGCACCGACGGGCGGATAAGAAAATATCTTCACAGATTCATCGGTTTGAAGATATTGATGACACACTGGTGATGGGTCACAAATCCGGAATTTCCGAATTCGATCGGGTTCTGGGAGGCGGACTCCTTCCGGGAAGCGCCGTGCTGGTGGCCGGGGAACCGGGAATCGGAAAATCGACCCTGATCCTTCAGGCCGCCGACGCCTATTCCGAAAGCGGATTATCCGTTTTGTATGTTACCGGTGAGGAATCGCCGGGTCAGATCAAAAAACGGGCCGGCCGCTTGAATGTCAGGGGACAGAATATTTCAATCATCAACGAAACCGATCTGGAAAAAATTATAAATATCGTCGAGAGTGATTCCTTTCAAATTATAATTGTCGATTCCATCCAGACCATATCCAGCGCCGTTTTTGATTCTCCGCCCGGAACCATCGGGCAAATTCGTGAGGCGGCCGGACGCCTGATTGATATTGCCAAGAAAAACGGCTTTTCGCTGTTCCTTATCGGTCATGTCACCAAGGAAGGGCTGGTGGCCGGACCGAAGGTTCTGGAACATATGGTCGATGCCGTTCTGTATTTTGAGGGCGAAAGCCGGTATGTCTATCGCATCCTCCGGACTGTTAAGAACCGCTTTGGAGCCACGTTCGAACTGGGCGTATTCGAAATGACACCACAAGGCCTTCGGGAAGTCGAAAATCCCTCGTCGCTGTTCTTGTCGGAATACAGCGAGGGTGATCGTTCCGGGGCGGTAGTGGCGGCTTCCTGCGAGGGCAACCGGCCGATTCTAGTCGAAATTCAGGCGCTGGTATCATCGGCTTCCTATGGCACTCCCCAGCGAGTGGCCGGGGGAATCGATAACAAACGATTGGCCCTGCATCTGGCCATCCTGGAAAAAAGAATCGGCCTGCCGATGGGCGGTAATGATGTTTTTGTCTCGGTGGCCGGAGGCTTGCGTCTTTCGGAACCGGCGGTCGATCTGGCTTTGCATGCCGCCATTGTATCATCGCTTCGCGATATTCCGGTCGACGCCTCCATAGTGGTCGCCGGTGAAGTGGGTCTTTCGGGTGAGGTGCGCCCGATCAGCATGGTTGATCGTCGAGTGGCCGAGGCGGCCAAGCTGGGTTTCAAGAAAATCATTATTCCGCGACAAAATGCCGAGGGGGTGTCAGGGGCTGAAATTGAAATTGTCGGTGTAACCAGCCTCGAAAAGGCGCTGGATATTATATTTTAGGAAGGGGAGAGATGGAAAAAACACAGGTAAAACCTCAGGCTATGCTGTTCCCGCTCCCGGCGGTGATGGTTTCCTGCGTGGCCGAAGGCTATGCCGCTAATATTATCACCATCAGCTGGATCGGCATCATCAACTCCGAGCCGCCGATGCTATCGATCTCGGTACAGCCCAAGAGGTATTCCTATGATATCATCAAGAAATCGGGCGAATTTGTGGTCAACCTGACCGGTGAAAAACATCTTAAGGCCGCAGATTTTTGCGGCACCAAGTCGGGGCGGGATTTCGATAAATTTAAGGAAATGAATTTGACCCCGGTACCGGGGAAAATTGTTATGGCTCCGTTGATCGGAGAATGCCCGGTCAATCTTGAATGCAAGGTTCGGCAGACGATTGTCCTCGGTTCGCATGAAATGTTTATGGCCGAAATAGTAATGGTACATATTGATAAAGATAAACTGGATAAGAATGTGCGGCCACTGATCGATGCTATCAAACCGCTGGTCTACTGCCCGGCGGCAAGGGAATATCGTGGCGGTCTGGAAAAAATGCTGGCCCGATATGGCGCGGCGGCCAGGGAAATCCGAAATCGGTAACGGCTTTGAGGAATTTCGATTTTAAACTTCTTCAAAATGATGGTCCCGCCCGCCGCGGTATAGTGAGTACCCCTCATGGCCATTTCAATACTCCGGCCTTCATGCCGGTCGGGACATCGGGTGCGGTCAAGGCCATGACAGCCGAGGATCTCGAAGCATGCGGAGCCGAAATCATGCTCGGCAACACATACCATCTGTATCTTAGACCGGGAGAAAGAATCATAAAGAATCGGGGTGGCCTGGCTTCCTTCAATGGCTGGAATAAGCCGACCCTGACAGATTCCGGGGGATTCCAGGTTTTTTCCATGAGGGATCTTTCAAGGGTCGATGATGACGGTGTTACCTTCCGCTCCCATCATGACGGTTCGGAACATCGTTTCGACGCCGAAAAGGTTATCAGGATACAGCGCGATATCGGGGCGGATATAATCATGTCATTCGACCAGTGTGTTCCGTATCCATCGGAAAAAGAGCAGGCGGCCATCGGTGCAAGGCGAACTTACGACTGGGCCCGGAAAGGGCAAGCATATTTCAATATGGCCGAGGAGCAGGAACCAACCGGTACAGCCCTGTTCGGAATTGTCCAGGGATCAGTTTACCAGGATTTAAGGAGAATTTCCGCCGAGCAGATTGTTTCTCTTGATTTTCCGGGAAACTCCATCGGCGGATTGGCGGTCGGGGAGTCCAAGGGAGAAATGGAAGACACTCTTGCTTTTACCATGCAATTTCTTCCGGGAAACCGGCCGCGCTATCTGATGGGAGTCGGCTATCCCGAGGATATACTCATGGCCGTCTCTTCAGGTGTGGATATGTTCGATTGCGTGTTACCTACCAGAAATGCCCGAACCGGAATGGTTTTCACATCGGAAGGGCCCCTGGTTTTTCGCAATGCCGAATATTCCGAGGATGACCGTCCACTCGATCCCGGTTGTGATTGCCGGGTCTGCCGTCGCTACAGCCGGGCCTATATACGGCATTTATATAACCAGAGTGAAATAACCGCCCTGGTTCTGGCGTCATTTCATTCTTCCTATTTTTTCCAGAATTTAATGAGGCAAATTCGTTTATCCCTTGAGCAAAGTCGATTTAATGAATTTCGAAAGGAATTTTTGGACAAATATGGCAGTTCACAGGATTAATCTGTCGGCAGTCATTATTCCGGCGCTGGTTATTTTCATGTCCGGACAGGCGGGAAACACGAACAATTCCATTTCTGATACCGATCCAGTGATCCAATATTACCTTGACCAAACCGGCAAAATCTTTGGAGAACATTACCTTTTTGGACAAAACATAAAATACTCTGTGGAAATGCGGGCGATTTACGAGCAAACGGATTATCGGGGGGAAATGCAAAAACTCGATACGGCCGTATATCGAATGTACTGCGATGGTTCCCGACGCGATTCGACGGTAATTATAGATTCGGCAGGGGCAAAGGAGAATTCTCTCCCTGAAACATTCGACTTTCCGCGGCCGTGGAATAAGGATTACCAATATTATTTTTATCCCAACGACACCGGAGCCGGATTACTGGCTATCGGGTTTGTCGAAAAGAAGGCTGACAGTACTGCCCCGATCACCGGATTTATCAATATTAACAGGGATGATTTTTATCTGATTGATATTTTTTATCACGATCCCAGTCCCCAGGGATTGTTCCGCCGTTCCGAGCGGCTTCATTTCAGAAGGCTGACGGATTACATTATTCTCGATTTTTATTCTATTCAAATAATTGAGCGGAATCTTTTGGGCTGGAGATATTTCAGCTGTGAATTTGAATTTATTGAGTATCAATTGAATTCCGATTAATTTCCTTGCTCTCGCGGATTCTTCCATCTATAATGGTGACCATGACGGATAATGCTGATAGCCCGCCTTACGGCCTGGATAAAAAAGCTCTGCCGACCCATATCGCGATTATAATGGATGGTAACGGGCGCTGGGCCGGAAAACGAAATTTACCCAGGACTGCCGGTCATGAGGCAGGTGTCCTGGCGGTGAAAGAAGTGGTCCGGGCGGCGGCTGAATTGAAAATAAAGTATGTTACCCTTTATACTTTTTCAGTTGAAAACTGGAAACGCCCAAGGGAAGAGGTAGCCGCTTTAATGAGTCTTTTAAGTCGGACTACCCGGAATGAGATTGAGGAGTTGCATAAAAATAATGTCCGCTTGATCACTACCGGCAGGATCGAAGAATTATCATCCACCCGGCGTCGCGCATTGGCCATGGCCTGCAAAAAAACCCGGACCAATACCGGGCTGATTCTCAATCTGGCTTTGAATTATGGCGGCCGAACCGAAATTATCGATGCCGTTAAGGCCATTGCCACTGATGTTAAAGCCGGGCACCTGCTTCCTGATGACATCGATGAAAATAAATTCTCCGGCTATCTCTATACCGCCGGGCTACCCGATCCGGATTTGCTGATCAGAACTTCCGGCGAGATGCGGCTGTCCAATTTCCTGCTGTGGCAGACCAGCTATACGGAATTATATATCACCGATGTCCTCTGGCCTGATTTTGGCCGCTCCGAGCTCTTTGAGGCCATCAGGGCATATCAGAAGCGGGAACGCCGTTTCGGAAAGGTCTGAATTTTTTGAATCGGAATCTGTTAACGAGAATAATTGTCGCTCTTATTTTCGGTCCTCTGATCATTTTGATTTCCTATTTGGGAGGTTTCTGGCTTCTGGGGATGATACTGATTTTCGCCCTGATCGGAATTGTCGAGTATATGCTGGGATGTTCCGTCGGCCCCGGGGCTATCACATTCTGGCTAACCATGGTTTTCATAGAGGCCGCGATAATTTCATCGACACTCTATAACTATGAATATTCGGTTTATATTTTAATTGTGTATTTTCTTATTACCGGCATTATTCTGGCCGTGCAGAACCGTGAACCGGTCATTCTCTTTCAGAATCATGCGAATCTTATATGGGGTGTAGTCTATCTGGGTGGATTGTATCCGTTTGTTTACCACGTCAGATATGTATCCCCGGATAAAGGGGGAGACTGGCTGCTGTTTCTATTCGGGACACTATGGCTTTCGGATACACTGGCCATGTTTATCGGCAAAGCGCTGGGTAAAAGAAAATTGGCCCCGACCGTTTCACCTAATAAGACAGTATCCGGATTTGTCGGTGGTCTAAGCGGTGGTTTAATTGTAGCCCTGATAATGTATTTTTGGCGTCTTCCTGAAATTCCGATTTTTCAATTATGCCTGGCCGGTGTTCTTATTTCCATGATCGGACAACTTGGCGATCTGGTCGAATCGTGCTGGAAAAGGGCGGTCGGAATCAAGGATTCTTCCGCCATTATCCCCGGGCATGGGGGTATTCTCGACCGCTTTGATTCCCTTTTGTTTGCCGCTCCGGCGTTGTATTTTACTCTCAAGTACTTCATATACAAATAGGTTGGTCGATATTGAAGCTGATCGACTTCATTTTTGCCGCTCGCCCAATGCTGTTGCTTCCAGTCTGGTCTATATATCTTGTCACGGTCAAATCGGTTGATGAAAATCAGCAGGCCGACATGGCTATGATGTTGCCTTTGATAGCCGTGACTCTGATTGTTATCGGGGGGTACTACCTTAATCAGATTTATGATTATGAATCGGATCGGATCAATAGGAAACTTGGATTTCTTCAGTCGGGCATGATCGGTCGCTCGGAAATGATGGCGGCTTATCTGGCGGCCACACTGACCGGTTTAATAATTGGATTTTATTCCGGATTCCAAATTGGTCTGATTAATATTTCCCAGGTTATTCTGGCGGCAATTTATTCATTGCCGCCATTTCGACTGAAAGACCGTCCATATCTCGGTTTGGCCGCTAATATTCTCGGGTATGGAATTATCCTGCCCTTGTTACCGCCGACCTTCTGGGAAAATTTTGAAACCGCCAGGCTTGTTATACCGGCCTATTTTGGCTTGACTGTCGCCGCCGAATTCTTGTTAACCATAATTCCCGATCGGGAGGGAGACAAAAAAACCGGTAAAACCACTCTGTCCGTGATATTCTCAAATCGAATTCTTATTTTATCGGGCGCAATTTGCTTTGCAGCGGCGGTATGGCTGGCCGGCATTGCCGGTCTGAAGTCTCTGACATTTATCAGTCTGACGGCTTTAATCCTCTATCTTACAACCTTGCTTGCGCCGAGAGAGGGACTTATATTGTTCGTCTGTAAATTTCCCATATTGCTCATAACACTTTTGGCCGGGTACTACTTTCCGGCCTACCTGGTTTTTATTGTTGTTCTGCTCCTAACAACCCGTCTATATTATAAAAAAAGGCTTAAAAAGACTTATCCGAGATTGAATTGATGCATCCGCGTTTGATTATATTAATTTCTCTTGTGATACTGACCGGCTGCCAGCCAAATCCGAGATATCGAAGCGGTGAAGCCAGGCCGCCGGGTTCCGAGGATAATCCTTTATCCGATGAGCCATCGGCAGTCGTCCCCGACCGCGACTTTATTTCTGTATCTACCAATGACTTGCTTGAGTTGGGGCGAATTATCCAGAGCTGTCTGGGAAAGCCCTACAGCGGGACTTCGCAATATGAAAAGGGTTTGGATTGCAGCCAGTTTACCCTTGAGGTTTTCGAACGTTTTAAAAGGATAAAACTGCCGCGGACTACCGCCCGGCAATTCAAGACCGGCCAAAGGATAAATAAAAGCCGGTTACGTTTCGGAGATCTGGTATTCTTTGCAACCGAAGGAAATGATATATCGCATGTGGGGATATTTGTCGGAAACGATGAGTTTGTGCATTCCTCGTCATCCAGCGGAATCATTATTTCCAATATAAATGATGAGTACTGGAGGAAGCATTTCGCCGGGGGAAGAAGAATATTGCCCTGATGGATAACATCCTTTTTATTATCACCCGGTTTATATCCCGTCAATCCCGGCGTATATAAAAGGGTATGAAAAACGATCAGCTTGAAATAAAACTAAAAAATCTGCCGCATTTTCCAGGAGTCTATTTATTCAAGGACAGAACCGGCCGGATAATTTATATAGGTAAGGCCAAAAGCCTTCGAAACCGGGTCCGGACGTATTTCCAATCATTGGATAAACTCGAGCCAAAAACCGCCCGGCTGGTATCGATGATACATGATCTGGACCTGGTGGTGACGGATTCCGAAATCGAGGCCTTGATTCTGGAGGCCAATCTGGTCAAAGAGCATCGGCCCCGATATAATATCAATCTCAAAGATGATAAGCATTTTCCATATATAAAAGTGACCACAAATGAGGCTTTCCCCAGGGTGTTGATAGTCCGGCGGCTGGAAAAGGATAAAGCCCATTATTTCGGTCCTTACACCAGTTCGAAAGGCATGCGGCGCACGGTGGAATTCCTTTGTCGTTTGTTTAAAATCAGAAGCTGTAATTTAACCATTCCGCATCCGACCGGCAAAGTGCAGAAAGTGTGTTTGGACTACCGGATCGGTCGCTGCGGCGGACCGTGCGAAAATTTCCAAACGCAGGAGGAATATGCCGAGGCTGTCGATTCCGTGTTGCTTTTCCTATCCGGCCGTGGTCGAACCCTTATCGATAAATTGGAAAAGAAGATGACCCATTATTCAGAAAATATGGAATATGAATCGGCCGCTGAAATCCGCGATCAGATTGAAGCCCTGAAATCGGTGCAACAGAAACAGAAGGTTGATGCCGGTAAGATAATTGACCGTGACATAATTGCCCTGGCACGGGAGGGACGGGATACGGTAGTGGTGGTCATGCAAATCCGGGAAGGTGTCCTTATCGGGCGACAGGATTTTCAGTTGCGTTCCGAACTCGATGATAGTGAGGCCGAGGTCCTTTCCGGTTTTCTGAAGCAGTACTACAATAATCAGCCCAATCTTCCCGAGGAAGTATATCTTCCCTGCGATCCGGGAGATCTGAATCTGGTAGCCGATTGGCTGACTCGTGCCCGCGGTCGAAGGGTTTATGTTCTGACACCTGTGAAAGGTGACAAACTGAAACTGGTTGACCTGGCCTCCAGTAATGCGCGGTTGTTACTCGATGAATTACTGATTCAGAAAAAAGGCTATACGGAACGAATCGTCAAATCGGTTCAGGCTCTCAAAGACGATCTGTCTCTGGCCCGTTCACCGCGATCCATCGCCTGTGTCGATATTTCTAATACAGGGACCACGGATGCCGTCGGATCACTGGTATATTTCCTGAATGGCAAACCGCTTAAATCGCGATACCGGCATTTCCGAATCAAAGGGGTTGCCGGTCAGGATGATTTCGCGATGATGCGTGAGGTAGTGGGGCGCTATTTTTATCGTTTAAAAGATGAAAACGATTCCCCGCCGGATTTACTGGTAGTCGATGGAGGCAAAGGGCAGTTGTCATCGGTCCGAAATGAAATCGAGTCGATCGGTTTCGAAAATCAAAACATTATCGGGCTGGCCAAGAGGCTGGAAGAGGTGTATCTGCCCGGGCATAGAGATCCCCTGACCATACCCAAATCATCACCGGGTCTTTTACTATTAAAACGGGTTCGGGATGAGGCGCACCGCTTTGCCATCGAGTACAACCGGAAGGTGCGAACCAGGAGAACAATCGCCTCAGCGCTGGATAAAATTGAAGGTGTCGGTCCCCGGCGGAGGGATATTCTTCTGAAGCATTTCGGTTCGGTTAAAAAAGTCAGGGTAGCTTCGCTGAAAGATATTAAGGCCGTTAAGGGAATTCCGGCTCCGATCGCCGAGAAAATATTTCGTTCGTTACATTGATTCGAATGTGCCGCCGGACCATGAATCTTCCTTAATGTCATTGACGAATATTCGATTGCCAAACAGGGATCAATATCGTATTTAATTCATATGCAATACGGGGAAGAAAAAGTCTATACCGTTACGGCTCTAACACGATTGATAAAATACACCCTCGAGGAAAGCTTTCCCTCAATCTGGGTTGAAGGCGAAATCTCGAATTATATTTGCCATTCGTCGGGTCATCGTTACCTGATCCTCAAGGATGAAAACGCCGCCATCAAGCTGACCATCTGGCGTTCGATCGGACAGACTCTGAAATTTGAACCCGAGAACGGGATGAAAGTCCGGGCTTATGGAGATATTTCGGTTTATGAAAAAGGGGGGAATTACCAGCTTAATGTCAGGAAACTGACACCGGTCGGGATCGGGGAGCTGGAGATAGCCTTTCGGCAATTGTACGAAAAGCTTTCACGAGAAGGTTTGTTTGATGAGGCGATTAAGAAACCCATTCCGGAATATCCCATGAAAATAGGCATTGTGACCTCACCCACCGGGGCGGCCATCCGGGATATTATTCAGATTGCCGGAAGGCGCAACAAATCTGTTGAACTGCTGATTTATCCGGCCCGGGTTCAGGGGGAAGGGGCCGGAAAGACGATTATTGCCGGAATTGAGTATTTCAATCGGCGGTCGGATATCGAGTTGATTATTATTGGCCGAGGGGGTGGTTCTCTTGAAGATCTCTGGGCTTTTAACGAGGAAGAACTGGTGCGGGCCATCCATGCCTCCGAAAAACCGATTGTCTCAGCCGTAGGACACGAAATCGACACGACTTTATCAGATTTAGCGGCGGACTTGAGGGCCCCGACGCCATCGGCCGCCGCGGAACTGGTAATCTGGAGCTCGCAGGAATTTTTAAATGAGGTAACCACCAACCTGGTACGAATTGATAATTGCATTATATCTCTGATCATTCGTAATAAGGATAGGTTGGGGCAGGTTATCGGGCGTCCGGTCTATCACCATCCGGAGTTGATGGTCCATGAAAAAATGCAATACCTGGATAACCTGTTGCGGTTGTTTGACAATGCCGGAAAAAACAATTTGGAAAAAAGGAAAAACCTCTTATCTTTAGCGCTGTCCCGGCTGGAAACACTTTCGCCACTGGCGATATTGAAGCGGGGCTATGCCGTTCTCAATGATATTTCCTCGGGCAAGCCGATTAAATCGGTCGGCGGTGTTGAGATCGGCCAATCGATGGAGGCGGTCTTAAGCGACGGGAAAATTGAGGCCCTGGTAAAAAGAATAAGCAAGAATTGATAATCATGACGGAACCGAAAATCGAATTCAAGGATTTTGAAACAGCTCTGGAACGCCTGGAGGAAATTACCGGACAACTGGAAGCGGGTGATGCCAGCTTGGAGGAGGCCATTGATTTATATACCGAGGGAATCCAAATTGCGGCCTTCTGCAGTCGAAAATTATCCGATTCGGAAAAGAGGATTTTAATTCTAAAAGAAAAGAATCAGGAGATGATCGAAAGAGCTTTTGATGAGGAAAGGGAAAATGGCGATTAACATGGCCCCGACAGGCATTGATTATCTTCAGCAAAAACAGGCTGAAATCGACCGTTTGCTTGATTATTACCTGCCGCCCGAAAGCGATTCCCCTCAGCGCCTGCACCAGGCCATGCGTTATTCCGTCCTGGCCGCGGGGAAAAGAATCCGTCCCATCCTCTGCATGGTGGCTTACGAAACCCTGGGAAAATCAGCCCCCGAAATTATCAATCCGGCGGCCTGCGCCCTGGAACTGGTTCACACCTATTCGCTGATTCATGATGATCTGCCATGTATGGATGACGATGATCTCCGCCGGGGAATTCTGACTTTGCATAAGAAATTCGATGAAGCTACCGCCGTTCTGGCCGGTGACGCCTTGCACGATCTGGCCTTCGATCTGGTGGCCCGATCCGGATCGACCGCGGTTGTCAGTGAACTGGCCAATGCCATCGGAACCTATGGTATGCTTGGCGGACAGATGGCGGATATCCTTGCCGAAGGCAGGCAATTGGGAATTGAGGATATCAAGTATATCCATATGCATAAAACCGCCGCCCTGATTCGGGGCTCGATCAGGATCGGGGCTTTTCTGGCCGAAGCCGATGAGTATGTTCTGGAAAGGCTTTCGTTATACGGCGAGAAGATTGGTCTGGCTTTTCAGATTATCGATGATATTCTGGATATTAATGGAGATCAGAAAAAGCTTGGCAAGAAAGTGGGCTCGGATTGTAAAAATAAGAAAGCTACTTATCCGGGAATCATGGGTCTTAAACAAGCCCGCTTAGAAGCCGCCAGACTAATAAGTGAGGCGGTAGGGATTTGCAGAAATCTCGAATTTGACACGGATAATTTTCAGTTCATTGCCGAGTATATCGGTAACAGGGATAATTGATGACCATTCTGCATACAATCAGGCAATCATCCGATATTAAGACTCTTGATGACAAGCAATTGACGGAATTGGCCGATGAAATCCGTCAGGAGATAATTTCGGTGGTATCCACTAATGGCGGTCATCTGGCTTCCAATCTCGGGATTGTCGAATTAACCATGGCCCTGCATTTTTGTTTTGATATTCCCAAAGACCAGATTGTCTGGGATGTCGGTCACCAGAGTTATGTCCATAAAATGTTAACCGGTCGTTGGGATCGGATGGGCAGTATCAGAAAATATCAGGGATTATCCGGATTTCCCAAAAGAGAGGAGTCTCCCGCCGATGCATTTGGGGCCGGTCATGCCTCAACGGCAATATCGGCGGCCCTTGGCCTGGCTTCAGCCCGTGATCACAAAGGGTTGAAACACAAGGTCATCGCTGTGGTAGGGGACGGTGCCCTGACCGGGGGGCTGGCTTTTGAAGGACTTAATAATGCCGGTGCCTCGAAAAAAGATATTCTGGTAATTCTTAATGATAATGAGATGTCTATTTCCAAGAATGTCGGGGCACTTTCCAAATACCTGACAAATATGATGACCGACAAGAGATTTAACAAACTCCGCGATGAAATCTGGGAATTGACCGGCCGGTTTAAGCGGCGGGAAAAAATCCGATCGATGGTTTCTAATATCGAGGATTCGATTAAGGGCCTTTTTGTTCCCGGCTACCTGTTTGATAAACTCGGGTTTCGGTATTTCGGTCCTATCAATGGCAATGATTTCCAGCTTCTGGTCCGGACTCTGACTCACCTGAAAAATATTCCCGGCCCCAAGCTTCTCCATGTGGCTACGATAAAGGGTAAAGGATTCGGCCCGGCCGAGGCCGACTCCACCAAGTTTCATGGGATCGGGGCCTTTGACAAAGTCACAGGGGAGGCCAATTCCAAGTCCAGTCTTCCTGCCTACACCAAGGTTTTTGGCGATACTATGGTGGAAATCGCGGAGAAACACTCGGATGTTGTCGCCATTACCGCCGCCATGACTCCCGGGACCGGATTGACCGGATATGCGGAACGTTTCCCTGATCGTTTTTATGATGTCGGTATTGCCGAGGGACATGCTTCGTGTTTCGCGGCCGGACTTGCGGCCGGCGGGATTAAACCTTTTGTGGCTATCTATTCCACCTTTCTCCAGCGCGCCTATGACCAGATTATCCATGATGTGGCCCTGCAAAAATTACCGGTGGTTTTCTGTCTTGACCGGGCCGGACTGGTCGGCGACGACGGCCCGACCCATCACGGATGTTTCGATCTGTCGTACCTCTCAACGGTCCCCGGAATGACTATAATGGTGCCCCGCGATGGCGATGAATTCCGCTCCATGCTTCATCTGGCCGCAGATACCGAACTGGAAGGCCCCTGCGCTATCAGGTATCCCCGCGGTTCTATTCCCTATGAAATGACCGGCAATCTGGAAAAAATCCGGTGGGGACGCTGGCATCAATTGCGTTTTAGCGGCGATACGGTGGTCATTGCGACCGGTTCGATGGTCGATATCGCCCTGAAGGCGCATGAAGTAGTCAGAATGAAACGAGAACTGTCGGTCATCAATGCTCGATTCGTCAAACCCTTCGACCGCGATCTTCTGGAATTTTGTATGGAGAATTATCGGAATATCATATCCATTGAGGAGAACAGCCATATCGGCGGTTTGGGGCAGATAATCGGTGATTATCTGATTGAAAACGGTTACCGCGGTAAGTTTAAATCGTTTGCCATTCCGGATCGTTTTATAACTCATGGCAGCCGTAAAATCCTTCTGGATGAAATCGGTCTGAATGTAGAATCCCTGGTCGAATACATTGAGAATCTCGGTAATGGACGGCGGACTTTCCTTGAAAAAATCCATCTTAAAAAACCTGAAGCCAGAAAAGTCGTTTCGATCTCTGCCGACCGATCCGATGGCACCATGGATAAATAATTGAGATTGTCAAGATGCGTTTTGGAGTGATTGCCAATTTCGGGCGCCCCGGAGCTTCTGACACAGTCGATCTGATCGGCGCCTGGTGCCAAAAAAATGGTCATCAGGCCTTTGTTTGCAACGATTCACCAACGGCTGAAATCGATCAAAAGGAAGATGTTGTCAGCAGTGGGGATCTTTGCACCAGGGCAGATTTTCTAATTTCATGCGGGGGCGATGGGACGATGCTCTCAACTGCCCGGGCTCTGGGGAAAAATACCATTCCCATCCTGGGTATAAATTTGGGATCACTCGGCTTTCTCACGCAAAGGACGCCGGAACAACTGGAAAGTTCGCTGGAAAGAATGGTTAGAGGAGATTTCAGGATAGAGGAGCGGCTGGTGTTAAAAACCGAAATAGTCGATGGACCACCGCTTGATTTTCCATATTCGCTTAACGATGTCGTGATCGATAAAGGAAATGTCAGCCGCGTAATCAATCTCAGCCTATATGCCAACGGCGAATATATCTGCTCCTACACGGCCGATGGATTGATTGTCGCCACGCCGACCGGATCGACCGCATACTCTCTGGCGGTCGGAGGGCCGATTCTCAATCCCAATATGCAGGCCTTTATCGCCTCACCGATCTCGCCTTTTTCATTGACCAGTCGCCCGCTGATATTCCCGCCCGAATTCGTACTTGAGGTGCGGGTTCGTTCGGAACACGGCAACGCTTTATTGACCATCGATGGTCAGGTGGCGACCCATTTCTCGCCGAACGGTTCGATCAGAATCACCCGTGCCGGGCATTCGGTGAAATTCATAACTTTCGCCGATGAATCGTTTTATGATGTATTGAGGCGCAAGCTTCACTGGGGAAAACTACCGGTGGTCGATTATAAGAAGACCGATTTCCTCAAAAATAATCCCCGCAATAATCAGGAATAGATACCATATTATTGTTTAGCATAAAACAGGAATCATTATCTGAATATTCAATGGACAAATCGAAGATTATTGTATTTTGTTGAAAATAACTTATATGGAAAAAATAGAACGTCCCATAATCAGGATACCTCTGACAAAGACAGAAATTATTTTCGAAATGATTTCTCTCGCGGGATTGTTTGTCAACGTTTTTCTTATTGCATATTATTGGTCAGGCCTGCCGGAACGAGTTCCGGGCCATTTCGGCATCAATGGTCGGCCCGATATGTGGAGCGGCAAGGCCTCGCTAATTATTCTGCCGGTTGTATCGATTTTTCTTTATGCTCTATTGACACTGGTCAGGCGTAAGCCGCAAGGCATTAATTATCTGGTTAAAATCACAGGTGATAATGCCGAAAAGCAATATCGCCTTGTCCGGAGGTTTTTATCTGTAATAAAGATTGAGATTATATGGGTCTTTGCCTTTATTAACTGGATAGCCATCAAGGTTGCTTTTGGACAATGCAATGGTCTGGGAATTCTTTTCCTGCCGCTTTTCCTGATCCTTGTTTTTGGCACAATCGGAATTTATATTAACAAATCTTCAAATACAGGATAAACCTTCCGGCTTATACCGCAAAATTAATCTTGCATATTCCGGTCAGTCTATATATTATTAGCGCCGAGCGCGTATAAGCGGGAGTAACTCAGTTGGCTAGAGTCACAGCCTTCCAAGCTGTTGGTCGCGGGTTCGAGTCCCGTCTCCCGCTTGTAAGTTGATAAAAGCCATAATCATAAGTGCTGGACTTTCTGTCCGCCAAATGACTGTCACCATTCTTTAAAACAATCCTATTCCTCCGATTACTCCGTGCCAAAAGTGTATTATTAGGGGCGGGAAAATTCTTCATTAATAAATAATTGTTAAAAATTGTTCAATTTTCTGCCAGCAGTTTAAAGCAAATCTGAAACCTCCCGATAATTATAAAGTTATATCGGAGGCATGGAGTTGCGGTCAGACCATATAATGGGGATAAAAGAATTTTAAAAAATTTAACCCTGACTCGAAATATTTCTTGACAAGGGTATTGGGGGGTATATATTTAGGGCTCGCTAAAAAGGCGAGTTACGCCTATTTGTGAAACTGAAAAACAATAGGCCCAAGTAGCTCAGTCGGTAGAGCACATCCTTGGTAAGGATGAGGTCACCGGTTCAATCCCGGTC